>JASLYJ010000060.1 GCA_030739855.1 Alphaproteobacteria bacterium
GCTTTGTTTCACGATCTCTTTTGACGAATTCATTATGGCGTTCTTTCTCGGAGGCACTGATCCTACGCTACCAATCTTTATCTGGGGCCAGCTGCGCTTCCCACAGAGGCTGCCAGGGGTGCTGGCACTCGGATCGCTAATTCTTATCATTTCCTTCGTGCTGGTATTTTTCGCTCTGTGGCTACGACGCTGGGGCGTCGAAGACACCCAGTCTGGTATCTAATCTATGACCAACAACGATGCTTTTGTAAGCTTGGTCGACGTATCCAAACACTTCGGGTCAGTGGTGGCCGTCGATCACCTCAGTTTTACTATTAACAGTGGTGAATTCTTCTCACTGCTTGGACCATCCGGTTGCGGCAAGACCACTGTGCTAAGAATGTTGGGTGGCTTCGAGTCTCCGACCACGGGTGAAATCTATATAGACAGCGTGCCTATGTCTGAAGTTCCACCACATCATCGCCCGACCAATATGGTGTTTCAAAATTACGCCATTTTCCCGCACCTCAATGTCCGTGCGAACATTGCCTATGGACTGCGTTACGATAAGATTGAAAAGGCCGACGTGGCGAGACGCGTTGAGGAGGCCCTGGAGATGGTCAAGCTACCAGGCTTCGGCAAACGTCGCTCCAACGAATTGTCGGGAGGTCAACGCCAGCGTGTGGCACTCGCGCGGGCTCTGATAAAAAGGCCAAAAGTACTGTTGCTTGACGAACCTCTAGGGGCACTTGATAAAAAGCTTCGCGAAGAAATGCAACTGGAATTGCGGGCACTGCAGGAGTCGGTAGGTATTACCTTCATATTCGTGACTCACGACCAGGAAGAAGCGCTGACCTTGTCGAGTCGTATCGCCGTCATGGCACGTGGTAAAGCACTGCAAGTCGCATCACCCAAAGATCTCTACAACCATCCAGTAAGCGTCGAGGTCGCCGACTTCATCGGGCAGATGAATTTTATCGAAGCCCAAGTGATGGACGTGCGAAACGGCGAAGCGGTACTCGATACCGCTGGATTGGGCAAAATAACTGCCCCGGCGAGTTCAGACTTCGTGCGCAAGGGTGCCGCTATCATCGTCGCGACCCGTCCTGAAAAAATGCTTCTATCCCCCGAACGGCGGCCGGATGGCCAAGACGCTGTACAGGGTACCCTGAAGACCTCGGCCTACCTGGGCGATCGAAACCACTATTACGTATCGGTGGAAGGCTGCGAGAAACCGCTCGCCGTCGCGGCAACAGACGCGGGGACGAGTGGAGAAAAACCGCTTGAACGCGAAAGCACCGTTTGGCTCTCATGGGCTAACAACGCCCTGATTCTGCTTCCCCACGACTGACTGCACAAGGGTTAGTGTGCCGACACTCCCCGGCCAACACTATTATCAGGAAACCAAGAACTTTGCGCGATTCTCGCTATGATCTGCTGTTCGAACCGGTAAAAATCGGTCCGGTAACCGCAAAGAACCGTTTCTACCAGGTGCCACACTGTGCCGGCATGGGCTGGTTGCGCCCAAAGATGGCGGCAGCAATGCGAGGTATGAAAGCCGAAGGAGGCTGGGGGGTGGTCTGTACGGAGTGGTGTTCTATCCACCCGACCTCTGACGATCTGCCCCATCCCAATGCGGCGTTGTGGAATCAGGATCACATCAGGGATCAAGCCTTGATGACAGAAGCGGTGCATAACCATGGCGCCCTTGCCGGTGTGGAGTTGTGGTTTGGAGGAGCCAGCTCAGCGAATCACTACACCCGTGAGACTGCGATCGATTTGACCAGCATTCCTAACCTGGCGGGGCATCCTTATCAGACCCGGGCGATGGACAAATCTGATATCCGTGAATTGCGCCGCTGGCATCGTGAGGCCGCGCTTCGCGCCAAGGAGGCAGACTTTGACATCGTGTATGTCTATGCCACCCATGGTTACCTCATATCTCATTTTCTATCAGCCCGAACCAACCGTCGCAGCGATGAATACGGCGGCTCGATGGAGAACCGCACGCGTCTCTTGCGAGAACTGATCGAAGATACCAAGGATGCGGTAGGAGATCGCTGTGCGGTCGCCGTGCGCTACTCGGTGGGGGGCGATGATGGTGAATCGACGGCACTAACCCACGAGCGCCGGGACCGGCTCGAGATGCTCGCAGAGTTGCCTGATCTTTGGGATATCAATATCAACAACTACTACCAGGAGATGGGTGTTTCACGATTTATCAAAGAGGCCTCTCTTGAAGAACACATGTCCTTTGTGAAGTCGGTCACCACCAAGCCCGTTGTGACGGTAGGGCGTTTTACCTCACCGGACACCATGGTTTCACAGGTGCGGCGTGGGATTGTTGATTTCATTGG
>JASLYJ010000061.1 GCA_030739855.1 Alphaproteobacteria bacterium
AGCACTGGAAGGACACCTGGCAAGCCCAGATCTACTGCACAAGCCTGAGTATTTGGCTCAGCACCAAAAGAGGTTGATGCACCTGAAAAAATTTTTGATTTAGTACTTAATTGAGAGTGTACCTCTAGACCAATAACTGTTTCCCAAACCATACTCATTTCTCCTTAAGTATTTTCAGGTAAATGAACATGCCAGTCAGTTTGTGTTTGAAATTGATGAGCGACATTTAATAAGACTTCTTCAGACCAATAATTACCAATCATCTGTAGACCGACAGGTAAATTATTTGAAAATCCAGCCGGAATGCTCATTCCTGGCAGGCCAGCCAAATTAACAGAAAGTGTATAAATGTCTGCCATATACATAGAAACTGAGTCTTTTATTGCGTCTAGCTCAAATGCTGTAGTAGGTGAAACAGGACCCATAATAACATCCACCCTCTGAAATGCTTTTTTGAAGTCTTCACTAATCAATTGTCGCACTTTTTGTGCCTTAAGGTAATAGGCGTCGTAATAGCCCGCAGAAAGTGCATAGGTGCCAATCATAATACGACGCTTGACTTCTTCCCCAAAACCTTCAGAACGTGACCTAAGATACAAGTCATTTAGGTCTTTAGGGTCATCACATCGATAACCATAACGTACCCCATCAAGACGAGACAAATTAGACGAACATTCACAAGGCGCAACAATGTAATAGGTTGGTACAGCGTATGCCGAATTAGGAAGAGATACCTCCTCAACAATAGCACCCATAGATTCAAATTCTTTAATGGATTGTAAAATAACTTTCGCAACACCATCATCTAACCCCTCGGAAAAATACTCCTTTGGAATTCCAATCTTTAAACCTTTAATAGAATTGTTCAAATTTTCAGTGTAGTCAGGAACATCTTTATTCATACTAGTTGAATCCTTGTCATCGAAACCAGCCATAGCGTTCAAAACTAATGCGGCATCCTCTGCACTTTGAGTAATCGGACCAGCCTGGTCAAGGCTTGAAGCGTAAGCTATCATACCGTATCTTGAGATTCTTCCATAGGTTGGTTTTAGTCCAGTGATACCGCAAAGGCTTGCTGGTTGTCGGATACTTCCGCCAGTATCAGTTCCAGTAGCGAAAGCTGACAAACGAGCTGCAACAGCTGCTGCAGATCCGCCTGAGGAGCCGCCAGGAACTTTTTTTCTATCCCATGGATTTTTTACTGGACCATAGTAAGAATTTTCATTTGAAGAACCCATGGCAAATTCATCCATGTTTGTCTTGCCCAACATGACCATACCTTCCATGTTTAATTTGTGAGTTAGAGTCGCATCGTAAGGCGAAATAAATGGGTCTAGAATCTTCGAACCAGCAGACGTTTTGACACCTT
>JASLYJ010000062.1 GCA_030739855.1 Alphaproteobacteria bacterium
CTCCTTCAGTAGAGAGGCCAAGAGTTCCTTTTTTTCGCTGTCTGTGAGCTTTGAGAATTCCTTGGCCAACTGTCTCTTTTGAACAAATCCCTCCCGATCATCAGCCTTTTGTATATTGCTGTATGGAATTGTAAAAAGCTCTGAAAGAGATGCGAGAGGGATTTGCTCTATAAAGAGACGCCCATTTCTCTCAGCGACGTTGAATTTGTAGTCTCCTTTTTTGTCCCTTGAGAGAAGGCTTCGTCTCGACGCAAGAATGCCAAACATTCCCACATAGCAGACGATGGTTGACTTTTTTCTGATCGCAATAACGAGCTTTGCCTCGCTAGGTTCTGCAAGTTCTAATTCCATAATTTCTGATGGGATTCCGTGAAAATGACCGCAGCCTCCTAAAACCACGTAGCGGTTGCCATCATCGTCCCTGCGATACTTTTGACGACTACCGATAGGATACAGCCTCGTGCCATCGCGCTGTTCGAGCCGAGAAACAACCTTCTGTCTGTCTTGCTCATCAAATTTTTTGGCCATCGGATTACCTGGTCTTGATCATCAAATTTCCTCCTTGCTGAGACGACTAGTCTATATAGTATACCGTGTTTTTTCAAAAATCAAATAAAAATTAAGTACTTGTAAAATATATATTGTACTTATATGCAATAAATAAGTACGTAAATTATTGGATACTTAATACACAATAAATAAGTACGTAAATTATTGAATGTTATTTGATAAAATGCGGATTTTGCTCTGCGCGTACTAATTCTGAGAGAGTCAGTAGATTTTTTACGAACATGTCTGGGGCAGATGCGGACACGAGCTGTACCCTTCATATATTTCTGATTTAAGGGTAAAGCAGACATCAATATCGATACGGCGTGTCCCTCTAGGACGCTATGTCGCCTACTTGAAGAAGATCGTAAATCGACTCTCCCTACGGCCACAGTTCCGCAACCAACGGCATTGCGCTAAGTTACCTACTATGGAGGGCTTTGGCCATGTCCGGCGCGGCGTAAGTGAAAATGGCGTCGGCTCCAGCGCGTTTGCAAGCCATGAGGCTTTCCGTCATGACCGTGGAAAAATCGAGCCAGCCCTTTTCAGCTGCTGCTTTCAGCATGGCGTACTCGCCGCTCACCTGATAGGCCAGTGTGGGCACTGCGAAGGTATCCTTAACTCGGCGGATCACAT
>JASLYJ010000063.1 GCA_030739855.1 Alphaproteobacteria bacterium
AACCATAACAGCCCCACCTGGAGTGGGCTCATGGTTTCGCGGGCCCACACCGCCGGGGCCAGCAGGATGACCCCGTCCACCGCCGCTACCGACGACGACGCGTCTTCCGTCATGGACGCCATGATCACAGCCGCCCCCATGCTCTCGCCCAGGAAAAAGAGCGGCACGCCGGGATAGTGTCGGCGCAGGACGCGCACGAAATCGCGGGCATCGTTGGTCATGGCCGTCACTCCGGCCCACAGCCCGGCTTGCGGGCCCGCGCCGAATCCGCGCTGGTCGAAGGCATAGGTGGCGATGCCCCGGCGCGCAAGGAAGATGCCGGTGGTCTCGAAGGCGTTGGAATAATCGTTAAACCCGTGCAGCGCCGCGATCACGGCCCCCGGAACAACCTGAGACTGGCCATTCTTTTCTTGCGGCAGCCACATGCGCAGCGGCAACTCCCGTCCGTCACGGGCCAGGAAATACCCCTCCCCCGAATACCCTTCCACCAGGGCCGGAACCACAGACTCCCCGCCGGGGGCCGCCACACGCGGCGTGGCGCATGAAATGAGCAACAGCAACAGCAGCAGGGCTGATAGAATGGCCGGATAAGGCGGCGTGCCGCGTGCGGAGGCTTTTCCGGATATGCTACAGGACCATGGGTTGCGCATCCCCGCCATCTCCGGCATCCGTTCCCTTATCCGCCTTGTTCTCCTCCCCTTCATCCAGTGGCGCGTGGGTGATCTGCAGGAAGATGTCCTCAAGATCGGTTTCCTCCGTGGACAGATCGGCAATGGTCAGCCCATCGGCCGCTACCGCATCGAGAATTTCTGCGATAGAGGTCTGGGCCGGACGATAGCGGAAGAGGAGCCGCCGCGGCGCCGGCAGGGAAACGGTACAGGCCGCACCCACGGCCCCCTGCGCCAGGGCGGGCGGCACCGCTCGCAGGTCGCGATCGAGCAGAATCGCCAGTTCTTTTTCACCGATCCGCCGCAACATAGCCTCGGTGGTGTCACAGGCGGCGAGACGGCCGTGGTGAATGATGGCGATGCGGTCACAGAGCTGTTCCGCCTCCTCCAGGTAATGGGTGGTGAGCAGGATCGTGACACCGCGAGCGTTGAGCTCCCGCAC
>JASLYJ010000064.1 GCA_030739855.1 Alphaproteobacteria bacterium
TAGCCAAGGGGGACACCTCCGCCGCCTACCAACTCGCCAGTTCCCACAAACAGGTCGAGGGCACCAGCTTCGCCGAGGCGGAATGGCTTTCGGGATGGATCGCCCTGCGCTTCCTTCACGATGGCGAGGCCGCCCTCAACCACTTCACCAGGCTTTATGGCAATATGCACTACCCCGTCAGCCGCTCACGGGCGGCCTATTACGCGGCACGGGCGGCGCAAATACTGGGCCGCAGCGAACTGGCCCAGAGCTGGTACGCCAAGGCGGCGGAATTCCCCACCACCTTTCACGGCCAGCTTGCCGCCGCCCGCTTCAAGAATAGAGTCCCGCCTTCCCTGCCCCCCGACCCCCTGCCCGCGACCCGTAAGAGGGAACAGTTTAACACCCGCGACTTGGTGCGCATCGTTCGCCTTCTGGGGGAAATCGGCGAATACAAACGGATCGAACCCTTCGTCATACATCTCAACGACCTCGTATCGACGCCGGGAGAGCGCGCCATGGTGGCCGATCTCGCCCATGACAACGGCCGTCCCGACGTGGGCGTCAAGATCGCCCGCCAGGCCATCCGCAACGGCGTCTATCTTGTGTCCCGGGGCTACCCCATCCCCGCCCAGTTTGACAGGGAGCATCCCAAAACGCCGTTGCTGCTGGCCCTGATGCGCCAGGAAAGCAGCTTCGACAGTTTCGCCGAAAGCCACGTCGGGGCGAGAGGACTGATGCAGATCATGCCGGCCACAGCGAAAAACGTGGCGCGGCAGCTCAACGTGCCCTATTCAAAAACCCGCCTGATGACGGATCCTAGATACAATCTGATGCTGGGCCGGACCTATATTTACGGCCTTCTCGACAAGTACGGCGACTCTTACGTTTTGGCGCTAGCCGCCTATAACGCCGGACC
>JASLYJ010000065.1 GCA_030739855.1 Alphaproteobacteria bacterium
ACATCCCGTTGCTGTTAAAAAGACGACCAGCCGACCAAAAGCAGGCGGCATTGACGACTCAGGCTCAAGTCCGGGTAGTTGCACCGGATCGTTTGGAATCTTCACTCTTTTAATTGGAAAAGAAAATAAAAAAACCCATGGGCACGATACGATGCTGCCGGGATTGAGTGTCAGAAAGACTGACCTTAGATCATACTTAGCGCACTCAGGTCGCTTTAGCGCAGAGACTTGCCAGTGAGTGGATGGAGAAACACCCTAAATAACCACCCCGACACCCGGTAGGCACCAGCACGGCTGGGGGTGAAGCCCAATCTCAATTAAGGCCAGACGCAGACATTCAACCCCCCATGTTTTTAAAAGGCGGGGGGAGTATTTTGACTTCAATTCCCATACCCCCTGGGCATCAAGGGGATTTCACCCCCTTAACAATCCCCCGACCAACGTTCCGTTGGATCACTAAGAACACTCGCTGCTAGGCAGACCGGAAAGACGTTGCTTTCCGGTTGCATACAAGCGTGATGGAGTTGCCGCCGCCTCAAGGCCGCGCCGCACCAGTAACCGTGCGCGGCCTTGACCCGGACGTCTGTGGTGAAAAAAATCGGTAACGGGGTCACTGGCGGTCATTTAAAGGTTTTTTTATTAAAAGAATCGCAGAAATCAGGGCAACACAAGGGACTGTTCAGCCCCCAATATGCCTAGATATCCCAAGATATTTAGTGGAGAAATAGTAGAGAAATCACCATCAAAGATGGCGAGTATTATATTAAGTCATTGATATAAATGGCGTCCCCTAGGGGATTCGAACCCCTGTTGCCGGCGTGAGAGGCCGGTGTCCTAGGCCTCTAGACGAAGG
>JASLYJ010000066.1:0-553 GCA_030739855.1 Alphaproteobacteria bacterium
CCCCGGCCACGTGGCCCATATCAAAAAACTGGTGCGTGAAGGATTTTATGACGGGATCACGTTTCATCGCGTAATCAGCGGCTTTATGGCGCAGACAGGCGATCCCAAGGGGGATGGAACGGGCGGTTCCGGTCAAAATATTGATGCTGAATTCTCCGACCTCAAGCACGAGCGCGGCACCGTATCCATGGCCCGGCGCGGGGATGACATACATAGCGCTGACAGCCAGTTCTTCATTGTCTACCGCGATCAGCCGAGCCTCGACGGCCAGTATTCCATATGGGGCCAGGTAACCTCTGGCATGCATCTGGTGGACCGTATCAAAAAAGGTTCGGAAAGTAGGGGCGGCAGGGTCTTCAGGAATCCCGACGTAATCGTTTCCATGAAGGTGGCCGCCGACGTTTCCGAATAAAAGCATACGGGCTTGACCGGCGGGTAGGTGGAGCCTAAGTAAGGGATTCTTGACGCAAGGGCGCCGACGAAACTGGCGCGCTTCCCCTCCCAAGGGCGCTTAGCTCAGGTGGTAGAGCATTCGACTTTTAATCGAACGGTC
>JASLYJ010000066.1:563-851 GCA_030739855.1 Alphaproteobacteria bacterium
AGGGTTCGAGTCCCTCAGCGCCCACCAAGAATTTCAATGGGAGAAAAATTTAAAGTTAATGACCCAAAGCGGACGTGGCCGGAACGCAAAAAACCCAGCAGGTTTTCCCACGGGGTCTTCATGTTGTCCTAATTCTGAAACCGCACTCCCAGAAAGATTTAGTTTACCTTCACATCCTGGGGTTCTACTGGATGGCCGAACACCCCACGCCAATTGACCTCACCGAAACCGGGATTCCCGACAAACGGGGGGCCTACGCCTTGGTGATTGAATCCGAGACGGAAATTA
>JASLYJ010000067.1:0-512 GCA_030739855.1 Alphaproteobacteria bacterium
TTGCCGGATTTCCTGCCGTTGATGGTGGAGTTCCTTTCGCTGACCGTCGAATCGGGAGATGATCCGGTGAGAGGGAAGCTCATCAACGAATATATTGTTCCGTTCCTGCCTCCGATGCGCTCCCGGCTGGAAGAGCTGGAGACACCGTATCTCCATCTCCTTGGTGCGTTGGAGAAACTAATGAGCATTGATCTGAAGGCACAGCCGCGATCGGATCAACCACGACAAGAAGAGTGCAGCCATGTGGGATAATTTCTTTTTCGTCGGACTGCCCTATGTCACCATCGTGCTTTTCTTCGGTGGCATCATCTATCGGGGCTTCAGCGGTGCCATGGGCGGACACAGAGGCAAGTGGAATTGGACCGTCCGCGGGGATTACCTGTGGACGACACGTTCCACCGGTTTCTTTGGGCGGGCTTCCATAGGCCCTGCCGCTCTATGTCTGCACTGGGGCATCGTCATCTTGTTCTTTGCTCACCTGATAGGACTGATAGGAGGCGCATACGGCCTCG
>JASLYJ010000067.1:522-846 GCA_030739855.1 Alphaproteobacteria bacterium
CGGCCTCGCCTCCTGGGTCGATGTCTTCAGGTGGGTGGGGCTCGGTTTCGGGATCCTCTTTCTCTATGGAGTGGTCTGGGCTTTTGTGCGCAGAGTCACCATCCCCCAGGTAAACGCGATGAGTACGGCGGACGACTACGTCATCCTCCTGCTCCTGGCTCTCATCGCAGGTCTTGGGCTCTACCAGTCCGGTGTGGCACTGGTCTTCGGAGTGTCTTATTCGGTCGGGCCTTGGCTGGCTAGCATCCTGGAGTTGCAGCCCGATACTTCGATGATCGCAGGCGCTCCGCTCATCAACAAGCTGCACATCATCACTGCACTTGT
>JASLYJ010000068.1:0-295 GCA_030739855.1 Alphaproteobacteria bacterium
CGCTAGACTTAGGATCTAGTATCGCAAGGTATGGGGGTTCGACTCCCCCCTCTCGCACCAAATAAAAATATATTGTAAATCCTTATTGGTTAATTATAATTCAATGTCTAGGAATTTCAATCTTTTTGATAGGATCCGTCTCCCGACGGCGAGTAACACCCACAACGGCATGTAAGCCTCGGTTGCCGGCAGGATGACTCCTTGTAAAAGTTGCCAAAGACTTAACTTATAGTAAGCGGGTGTAGCTCAGTGGTAGAGCGTCACGTTGCCAACGTGAATGTCGTGGGTTCGAATC
>JASLYJ010000068.1:305-836 GCA_030739855.1 Alphaproteobacteria bacterium
CCATCACCCGCTCCATTTTATTGGCCTTGCTGTTAAATCAGGCATGATGTATAGCTTGAAGACTAAAAGGAAACCCATAGAAACGGTTTGAATAAAACAATGAATATAGAGATAGAAGAAGTAGGGCCATGTAAGAAATCACTTAAGATTGAGATACCAAAGGAAAGAATAGAAGATGAGTGGCAAAAGCAACTAAACGAAGTATCCAGAATGGCCAAGTTGCCAGGTTTCAGAAAAGGTAAAGCTCCCAGGAAGCTTCTTGAGAAGAAGTTTAGTGACAGAATTATAGAAGATGTCAAGCGGGCAGTTGTCAGCGAGTCATACCAGCAAGCATTGGAAGGGAACAAATTATCACCTATCGGTGACCCGGATGTTGGAGACATTGACCTTGAGTTGGGCAAGCCGTTAAAATTCAAGATTACATTGGAGGTCTTGCCAACATTTGAGTTGGGAGAATACAAAGGAATGCAACTGATGAAGAAGCCTGTATCAGTTACTGATGAAGATATAGAAAATGCATTAAAAGCTGTA
>JASLYJ010000069.1 GCA_030739855.1 Alphaproteobacteria bacterium
GCTATCGACCTTCACACTCCTGATCGTGGGGGGCATATGGGTTACGTGGCCAATAAAACCACACCCTGGAGAGATCATCGCTGGATGGATTTCATTGTTGTGGAATGGGCAGGAGATTAAAGGCCGAAAGAAACTGATTTTTAAAAGCATCACTCGATAAAATTAATTAATGGAACTCTTTTCCGAATTTGAAGATAAATTAAATGATGCTCCGCCTGCGCCTCTGGCTGAGCGGATGCGCCCATCTGAATGGTCTGATTTGCTGGGCCACGATAAACTTGTGGGGGCAGGCAAACCTTTGCGTGAACTGGTTGCCGGGCAATCATCCTTTTCATTTATCCTGTGGGGACCGCCGGGCTCCGGCAAAACCACCATTGCCCGAATCGCCGCTCGTATGACGGGAAGCGAGTTTCACGAAATCAGTGCGGTTAATGCTGGCGTGGCTGACATTCGCAAGGTGATCAGTCAGGCACAGAAAATCTGGCGATCCGCCAGGTGCCGGTCGACACTGTTTATTGATGAAATTCACCGATTCAATAAATCTCAGCAGGATGCCGTTCTGCCTCATGTCGAGAACGGTACTTTGCGGCTCATAGGCTCTACTACTGAGAATCCATCTTTTGAAGTCATTCCCGCTTTGCGTTCCAGATGCCAGATATTTCGTCTGGATGCTTTGAGTCATGAAGACATCCGTTGTCTGCTGGAACGAGGACTGATCGATGAGGAACGCGGATTCGGCAAGGACTCGCTTAAGATAGAATCTGCCGCGGTAGATTTAATCATTACCTTTGCCAACGGAGATGCACGAAAAGCGTTGAA
>JASLYJ010000006.1 GCA_030739855.1 Alphaproteobacteria bacterium
TCTACAGTTCCGATCAGCTTACGGAAGGCGAACGCTTAATGCGGATGCCTGAACTGAATGCCAAGCAACGCATCTACAAACCTTGATTGGGAGAAATCTAAGGCTTGAGTCGGTCCGTGCCAAAAATGTAATCCCCGCCGGATGCTTTATTGTGGCAGGCGATACATCCCTTATCCATTCCCTTTGGGTTCTTCAGTACTGAGCCGTCGGACGCGCACTTAATCCAGAACCGGTCCTGATTGATTGTTTTAATCTCTTAGATATATCGTTAGGGATAGAGGATATAAATGCAACAGGAGTAGCCATCTATGACGTTTATTAAACGCCTTCTGTATTCACTAGTTTTGTTTGTTGGGGGGTGGCTATTTAATTTTATTTTTGACATTCAATTTGCATTGGGCGTTGCCGCTGGTTGGTTCATGCGGGAAGGCTATGACAACATCGCCAGTATGCTTTTCAAGATGATTAATTGATGAATTAACGATCTTTTTGACTAAAACGGCAGGTCTGTGGGGGAAGCCTCGGGTTGAGTTTTTTTACTATTTACGAGCAGCTCCTGGTATAGGCGCAAAGTCTCTGGCGTTGGTTCCATGCCAAAATCTTTGGTGAGTACATGCCGCCACTTCTCAAACTGAGCCTCCATCAAATCATATCTACCGAGGCGAGCTAGGTATCTTATGAGATTCTGAAGAAAGCTTTCGCGGCATGGTTCACGGAAAAGGACGGTACGGCAAACCTGTGTAGCATCAACCAGATTGCCCTGTTCGGCATAACATCGCGCTAGGCTGTCCATCATTTCCAGGTACATTTCGCACAATCGCTCCCGCTCCTCCGCCCACCAATCCTCATAAGGGTCACCTTCCATAAAGTCTCCACGGTAGAGACTTTTGGCATTTTCGAAGTGCGTTAATGCTTCCGTGATCTTTCCCTTTTTTTCTAGTTCCCTACCTTCGAAGGCGAGTTTCTCGAAGGCCTCCGTGTCAACCCAGACCGCATCGCGTCTCAGAAGATACGACTTATCGGTTGTTTCCACAGCCTCTTCACTCAGTCCGCCGGCACGCAACTGTTTGCGCAGAAAGCAGATGACGACCTTGAGCCGCTCCCATCCGGAACGCATGTTGGTATCAGGCCACAGATATTCGATAAGACGCTCGCGGTGGATAGGACGGCCAAGACGGGCGACCAGGCATTTCAATAGCATCACTGCCTTTTTGCGTTTCCATTTATCGACGGCCAGGCCTTCGCCGCCGACGGTCAGACAGAAACGCCCAAGCGTGTAGATTCTCAAAGGTGTCGATACATGAGGGTCCCTGCGCGCCAACCCGGAATCGTGGAGAAAAGCCACCGCCACAGCATCGCCATCGAAGCGATGCTTGGCATCGGCCGGTATGACCAGCGTGCTGATAGCCGCCGCCACCATTTCTCCATTCTTATGGCGGAGCCGGCAGGACTGGGCCGACCAGGTTTCACCACGCAGGAAACACGACATTCCCTCGCATTCAACAGAGCAGAGGGGCTCGCCGCTGGAATGAACGCCCTGTAGGACCTCACCACAACCAGAGCCGATGACCTCGCTCGGAGAATATCCCAGCAACCCCTCGGCACCGCTGTTCCAGCCGACAATATGCATGTTCTCGTCAATAGCCATCGCCGCCTCCGACGATAACTGCACAAGATCAACCGCACGGATCATACTTGCACCATAAGATTCGGTTACCCGCTGGTTACATTACGTCTTTCACTTTGCTGGAAGAAGCAAAAAAGACACAGGCGACAATTTCAGGTTATTTTGCGTTCCTTTCAAAATAGCCACCGTGTAGCTATTCGCGTGAGGCTGAGGACTTGTCGCCTTGGAGGTGATGGAGTAAGACTTTTTCCGCGTGCTGGCCTCACCCACGTCCCCTTCGTCTAGAGGCCTAGGACACCGGCCTCTCACGCCGGCAACAGGGGTTCGAATCCCCTAGGGGACGCCAATTATTTCAATGACCTGACTGCCAGAACATTCACCCTCCGCACATCTCTATCCATTCTACCTCCGTGAGCACTGGAACGCCTAGTTCTTCTGCCTTTTTAGCCTTGGATCCGGCGGTGGCACCCACCACCACGTAATTGGTTTTCTTTGAGATGGCGCCGGCGACCTTGGCACCCAGGGCCTCGGCGCGGGCCTTAGCCTCACCCCGGCTCATGGCCTCCAGCGTGCCGGTGAACACCACAGTCTTTCCGGAAATGGGTGAATCGCTTTCTGGCGTAGTGAAGTTTTCTACGCTGAGCTCATTTTCCAGGGTATCAAGAACCTGGGTGTTATGAGGTTCGGCGAAGAAGATAGCTAGGTCCTCAGCCATTGAGGAGCCGATACCATCGATATTGACGAGATCGGCGCGGGCTTCTTCATTGCCTTCCGAGACTGCTGTCATGGCGGTACGCCAAGTGGTAAGCGACCCGTATTCCTTGGCCAGAAGGCGCGATGTGGCTTGACCAACCTGGCGGATGCCGAGGGCGTAGATAAAACGCTCTAGGGGGATGGTCCGCCGCGTCTCCACGGTGGCCAGAAGATTTTCCACCGATTGTGTGCCCCAGCCCTCGCGTTCTGCGATCTTGTCCGCTTTGTTCTCCAGACGGAAGATATCGACGGGGCTGGAGAGCAACCCGTCGATCCAGAAGGCGGCGATGTGTTTTGCGCCCAGCCCCTCCAGGTCGAAGGCGTTGCGCGAGACGAAATGCTTAAGCCGCTCCACCGCCTGGGCCGGACAGATCAGCCCGCCGGAGCAGCGCCGTACAGCTTCGCCCTCCTCACGTACGGCGAGACTGCCGCATTCGGGGCAGTGGTCGGGAAACACATAGGGCTCGCTACCGGTGGGGCGCTTTTCTGGCACCACCGAGACTACTTGGGGGATCACATCGCCGGCGCGTTGTATCACCACCGTATCACCAGCGCGCACATCCTTGCGGACGATCTCATCCTCGTTGTGCAGTGTGGCGTTAGAAACTACCACCCCGCCCACGGTGACCGGCTCGAGACGTGCCACTGGAGTGAGCGCTCCGGTGCGCCCCACCTGCACCTCGATGGTCTGAACTACGGTAAGGGCCTGTTCGGCGGGGAACTTGTGGGCGATGGCCCAGCGCGGGGCACGGCTTACCTGGCCCAGCCGTTCCTGCCAGTCGAGACGGTTTACTTTGTAGACCACGCCATCAATGTCATAGGGGAGTTCGGAGCGGCGCTCCACGGTGTCCCTATAGAAGGCGATGCAATCCACTTCCCGCTCATGGAAGACGGCCAGCGGGTTGGTGACAAAGCCCCAGCTACGCAGTTGTGAGAGCATGTCCCACTGGGTGTCAGAACTAATGCAGCTTACCTCGCCCCAGCCGTAGGCGAAGAAGTGCAGAGGGCGGGTGGCGGTGATAGAGGAATCCAGTTGGCGTAGGCTACCAGCGGCAGCGTTGCGGGGATTGGCGAAGGTTTTTACCCCGGCCTTTTCCTGGCTTGCGTTGAGGTCCTGGAATTCATCACGGCGCATATAGATCTCCCCGCGAGTTTCTAGAACCTCCGGCGCATCTTCGGGAAGCCTGTTAGGGATGTCGGCAATAGTACGCAGATTAGTGGTGACATTCTCGCCAGTTTCCCCGTCGCCCCGGGTAGCTCCCTGTACGAAGGTGCGGCCCTCATAGCGTAGGGAAATAGAGAGGCCGTCGATCTTCGGCTCACAGACCATCGCTACCATTTCGGTCTGGTCTAGGCCTAAGAAACGTCGCACGCGGCCGGTGAAGGCTTTTACGTCCGCCTCGTCGAAGGCGTTGTCTAGGGAAAGCATGGGTTGAGAATGGGTAACTTTGGTAAATCCCGTGGCGGGGGCAGTCCCCACGCGTCTGGACGGGCTGTCAGCATGGATGAGTTCGGGGAAGTGAGCCTCGATGGCGGCGTTGCGAAGGTGCAGGGCATCGTATTCGGCATCGCTGATTAGTGGCGCATCCTCTTGGTAATAGGCACGGTCATGAGTGGCAATGTTTTTGGCGAGGGATTTAAGCTCTTCAGCTGCTTCCAGTGGGGTGAGGTCTTCCACGGTCACGAGGGGGGCAAGGGGTTTCTTCGCGGTCATGGTGTCAGGCAGATTGGAGCAGACTGTCGGCGGCGGCACGAGCCTCTTCCGTCACACGTTTACCAGAAAGCATGCGGGCGATTTCCTCGCGGCGATCGGCGGAGCGGAGTTCCTTAACCCGGGTGACCACTGTGTCCCTGTTTTTTTTATCCGCTTTTGTTTTAGTTATGCGTAGGTGGCTGGCGCCACGGGCGGCTACCTGGGGAGAATGGGTAATGACCAGCACTTGGCAGTTCTCACCTAAACGTGAGAGGCGGGCCCCCACGGCAGCGGCCACCGCCCCACCCACGTCGCTGTCCACCTCATCGAATACCAGGGTAGTAGCGGAACCGCTTCCCGCTACCACCACCTTGAGTGCCAGCATGAAACGGGCCAGTTCGCCACCCGAGGCGATGCGTGTAATGGGGCCATGGTCCACGCCGGGATTGGTCGCTACCTCAAAACTGATGCGTTCGGCACCGTGTTTGTCCCATTGGGACTCGTCCAGCGCGTCTAGGCAGGTTGCAAAAACGGCCTTTTCCAGTTTCAAAGCGGGGAGTTCTGTGGCCACGGCGGCATCAAGATTTTTTCTGGCCTCATTCCGTCCTGCTGACAATTCACGGCAAGCGGTTTCAAAGGCACTGCGAGTGGACCTGACTTTTTCGGCAAGGTGCTCCAGATCCCTGTCTCCGCCGCTCAGCGTTTCAAGCTGTTTGGCGAGTTTCTTGCGCAGTTTTGGTAATTCATCCCCGGCGACGCCGTGTTTGCGTGCGAGGTCACGTAGGGCGAAGAAGCGATCCTCGATTTTCTGTAAGCGGGCGGGATCGCTGTCCAATTCGCCCCCAAAATCATGAAGTAAGGCAAGGGCCTCGGCAACCTCCAGGGAGGCGCGCTCGATGGCGTCCAGCGCTGGTTTAAGCTTGGCCGAAGCCTTGTCGGCCACCCGTTCCAGAACGGTTTGCGCTACACTCAGTGATTCTTCCACGCCGTGCCCGGCTTTGGTATCGCCGGTAATTTCAGCGCAAGCAGTATTCAGAGCCTCGGCAAGTTTTTCCGCGTGGGCCAGAACCGAACGCATTTCGTCCAACTCCACCTCCTCCCCTGCCTTAGGGTCCAGAGCCTCCATTTCCCCTAGATGGTGGCGCAGTTCGGCCTCGAGTTCTTGGGCTGTTTCCATGTTACGGGAGGCCTCGTCATGAGAGTCCACGGCCTTACACCATATTTGCCAAGCGACGGCCACCGTCTCTGTCAGAGGTAGGAGTCCACCAAAGGCATCCAAGGTCTCGCGGTGGGTGGTGGGATTGAGAAGGCCCTGTTCAGCGAACTGGCCTTCGATTTCCACCATCAGATCGCCGATGGCACGCAGTAGGCCGATGCTCACGGGCTGGTCATTGATGAAGGCACGGCTGCGTCCGTCGATACCCAGCACCCGACGCAGGAGAAGGCTTTCCTGCACTTCGATGCCCTGTTCAGTGAGAAGGGAGAAGGCGGGATGGCTGTTTGCAAGGCGGAACTCGGCGGTTACGGAGGCCTGTGTGGTACCTGTGCGCACTAGAATTTTCTCGGCCCGGAAGCCTAGCGCTAGTCCTAGGGCATCGAGCAGGATGGATTTGCCAGCGCCGGTTTCTCCGGTCAGCGTGCACAACCCAGCCTTGAAGCTCAGATCAAGCTGATCGATAAGGACTACATTGCGGATCGACAGGCCAGCAAGCATCTATTTTCTAGAACACCCAATCCCAGACCTGGGAAAAATAGGACTTTTCTTCCTCTTCCTTTTCCCCGCCTTCCTTTTTGGTCAGGCTATAACGGTTCTCTACTTCGGACTTGAGGGTTTCGTATTCCTTAAGAAGACCGTTCTCTTCCAGTAGGGCGTAGGTATCCCGATGCCAGGGATTATCAGGGAAATTATGACCCAGAACAGCAGCTACCTTGCGCGCTTCCGTCACCATGCCCAAGGCGAGATAGGCCTCCACCATTCGGTGCAGGGCCTCCGGGATATGGGCGGTGGTCTCGTATTCCTCCACCACAGACCGGAACCGATTGGTGGCGGCTAGGTAATTTTCCCGCTGCAGGTAATAGCGGCCGATGGTCATGTTTTTTCCCGCCAGGTGGCTGAGGATTAGGTTGAGCTTCAGCTCGGCGTTTTTGGCGTATTTGGCGTTAGGGAAGCGGATAACTAACTCCTCGAAGGCCTCTAGTGCCATCTCCGTATTTTTCTGGTCACGCGAAACGTCGGTGATCCTCTCGTAATAGCACAGCGCCTTGAGATAATAGGCGTAGGGGGTGTCCACATGGCTAGGATGTAGTTGGATGAAGCGATTGAGGATAAGAACAGCACCATCATATTCGTTCTTCTTGTAGAAGGCGAAGGCGGCCATGATTTGGCCTTTGGTGGCCCAAGCCGAATATGGATGCTGGCGCTCTACCTCTTCGAACAGTTCCGCCGCCTCTATGTAGTTTTCGGTCATGAGTTCATTCATGGCCTCATTGTAGAGAGATTCTGCCGACTGTTCTGCGTAGGTGGTTTCTTCAGTGGTGGTGACCTCACAGGCAGCTAGAAGCCCCCCTAGACCAAGAGAGGCGATAAGGTTAAGAACGGCCTTAAAGGAGTACGTCGGGCGTGGCGTCATTCTTTATTGTAAACAGGGAGCCGCGATAAAAGCAGTATACCACGAGCGTTGGAGAAGTCGGATAATATCATAAAGTCCGCCGCCCTGGCACGGCATCATATGCCCCGGGAGGGAAAAACGGCCCCAAGGAGAGGCCGTTTTTTTGTGCGAGCAGAAGGAGGTAAGAGGGGGAGGAATTTCAGGCCGAGGCGACCAGTGCTGTTTCCCTTACGCCCCGCGGCATAGCCATGTCGTCGGGAGGAGGAAAATCGTTGCTTATTTCACAGAGACACCAGGATTCGTCATCGGAGAACAGAGCTTCAAGAAGGCTGTGGTTAAGGTTATGGCCGGAGCGGATGCCGTGGAAATGGCCAATCAGCGGAGAGCCGGCGAGATAGAGATCGCCGAAGGAATCAAGAACTTTGTGACGCACGAATTCATCTTTGTAGCGAAGACCGTCTTCGTTGAGAACTTGACCGCCGCTGATGACCACGGCGTTGTCTAGGGACCCACCCAAGGCTAGTCCAGAATCACGTAGGTCGTCCACTTCATGGAGGAAACCGAAGGTGCGGGCACGGCTGATTTCTGATTTAAAGGCGTCACCGGCGAAATGGAACAGGTAGTTTTGTCGGGAAATGGCGGCACTATCGAAATCGATTTCCATGTTAATCGAAAAAACATCAAGAGAATCAACCACCGGGGTAAGGGAGGCGAAGCTACTGCCTTGGGTCACGGAAACGGATTTGAGCACGCGGATAGCGTGGCGTGGCACATCCTGTTCAACGATTCCCGCACATTCGATGAGAAATACAAAGGGTGCAGCACTGCCGTCCATGGCGGGAATCTCGCCGCCCTTGATTTCTACCAAGAGATTATCGATGCTGCAGCCCGCCAGTGCCGCCATGAGATGCTCCACTGTGGAGATGGAGACATCTGTGCCGTCGCTCAGCGCGGTGCATAGCCGGGTATCGGAAATCCGGCTCCAATGGGCAGGGATACAGACATTGCCACCAGCAATGTCGCTGCGGCGAAAGACGATGCCGGTATTTGGTTCAGCAGGATGCAGAGTGATAGAGATGTTTTCACCACTATGCAGGGTGATACCGCTGCAATTGATGGCACTTTTTAGGGTCCGTTGCATGGCAGGCTTGCCACGCGCTTTTTTAAGGGATTTCTTCTTATTTGTGTTTTTTTTCATTTAAAACGCCTGGCGAGTGATTGGTAAAAACGGCGAAAAAAACAGAAGAACAGGAAATAATTTACTGAAAAATACTGAAAGCTTTGTGATTCAATAAAATATTTTCACAATCCTTTACTTAAAAACCAAAACACCCTGAAGGATATGTATCAGTATCTTCCAGAGCACTCAAATCACTCTTTATTGCATTTTGTTACAACATGAATCTCCACGATTCGCACTCCCCGACCCGGAAAAGAGGGCAGCATAATGCCGTGCAAAATGTTAAAAACACTCACGTAACCACAAGCTAAGACGGTTGAAAAAACCATCCGGTCTCTCCATCCAGCCGTGTGCGCTTACGGGCATGGCGGCTGTATTCCGTTTGGCGTAGATCAGAAGGCCTGCGCAGGTGGAAAAGGCGGGCCCTCTAGTGGCTTCGGCGAGCCCATTTATATGTATCGGTTTCCCGGTGCGAACTTTCTTGTCGAAGATCATAGCTGTAAGATCTTGGATTCCCTGCATCTGGCTGGCACCACCGGTAAGTACAACCCACTGGCCAGCCACCTTATCGAAGCCGCTTCTCTCCAGAAGGTCGCGTGCCATTTCCAGGATTTCTTCGAGCCGCGGCCGGATAATTCCGATCAGCAGAGACTTGGGTACATGGTTGGGAAGGGCGTGAACTTCCTCGCCGATGGGTGGGACGTCGATACAGTCGCGATCGTCCATATCTGAAGGGATGGCGTTGCCGTAGAGGGCCTTTATGCGCTCGGCATTGGCCATTGTGGTGGACAACCCCCGTGCGATGTCACTAGTCACGTGGTGTCCGCCCAATGGCACGCTTCCCGTAAAGACAATGTTGCCGTCGAAGAAGACGGAGAGGGAAGTGGTGCCACCACCCATGTCGATACAGGTAACGCCAAGGTCCATTTCATCCTCCACCAGACTCGAGAGGCCCGAGGCGTAGGCCGAGAGCACCACGTCCTGGATTTCAAGATGGCAGCGGGAAAGGCAGTTGCTGAGGTTCCGCAGTGCCACGTGGGTCACGGAAACTAGGTGTATGTTGACACCCAGATGTTCACCGAACATACCGCGTGGGTCGCGGATGCTACGGCTACCGTCTATGGAATAGGTCGTGGGGATGGAATGGATGATTTCTCTATCTTTTAGCTGGTGGTTTTTCATCCCGTGCTGAAAGATGCGGCGTAGGTCACCATCACTAATTTCGTGCCCGGCGATATCCGTTTCGACGCTAAAATTTTGCGAAAGTGGTTGTCCACCTGAAATATTGACGATGACACTACGGATGGTTTCCTCGGCCATTTTTTCGGCAGTATGTACGGCGCTAGCGATAGATTCGGCCGCGACGTCCATATCCACGATGACACCACCGCGAAGGCCGTTAGCAGCGTGATGTCCGATGCCCACCACCCGCGCCCCGCTCCGGCTGTCGGCATTTTTGCGGGCGACAAAACAGCAGATTTTTGTCGTCCCTACGTCCAGTACTGTGATCAGATCGTTACGCACATTTCCCTCGTTTGCTTGTTCTTTTTTCTATCCACCGTTCTCATTCTCATGTATCGCGGCCGCCTTCTTTGCGCCGGTTGCGCAGTTTCCCCATGGCCTCTTCCGAAAGCTGTATCACCAACCTGTCGGGAAGGCGCAGATCGATAACCACCACATCGCGGGCGAGAATTTTGTGACGCTGTTCGAGTTTTCGTAGAGTTTCCCAAGCCTGTTTCTGATTTTCCGTTGGCAGTCGTACAAGAATGCCCGCATCAAGTTGTAGGTCCCAGCGCCGCTCGCTTACACGAATGGCGGCCACGACACGCTTTTGCAGTTCCGGTCCGCTGGACATGACAGAAAGTAGTTCCTTGGTATGACGAGGTGCGTCGGTGCCGACGATGTAGGGAAGATGTACAAAACGATTCAGTTCATCGTGGGCCAGAATTACGCCATCCTCATCTACCACCACAAGATGGCCTTCCTTTTGCCACAGAGCTAAGGGGCGGCGTTCGGTGATGTGGATATGGAGAACGCCGTCGAGGTGACGTTCGATAGCGGCACTCTTGACCCAGCTGATGGTTTTAAGTCTTCTGCGAGCAATCTCCGGATCAAAGGTAATCAGGGCTTGCCCGTATTCTATGCCGAGCGTTGCTAGCACTGCCGTGCAGGTGGTCTCGGAGCATCCCTTCACAAGCACATCACGAACAATAAATCCGGCCTCTGCTGAGAGTTCGATGGCCCGCCAGCGCAGGGTCTGGCTTAGCTCCACCGCCTGTTGTGAAAGCAACGGCCAGCCTAGTGTGGCCGCTACCGCCACGGGCAGAAACCCGAGCCTTGCCTTCCACAGAACTGGATGGCGCGTCCGCAGAGGCGCCATGCGCACGGCGTGTCCGGAGGTCGCTTTGTTGCGTCTAGGAAGGAGACGGCGCCACAGGATGGATTGTATTAAGTGTCGCATGCAGCTTTCTCCACCATCCATTTCACCAGTTCGTCGAAAGAAATTCCGGCCTTGGCAGCGATTTCCGGCAGCAGCGATTTCGGCGTCATGCCGGGTTGGGTGTTGACCTCAAGGATAAATAACTTCGTGGCACCTTCGCCGATGTCGTCATAGCGGAAATCAACCCTGCTCACCCCGCGACAGCCCAGGGTTTGATGGGCTAGAAGCGCTAGCCGTGTGGCTTCCTTGGTGTCTTTCTTAGGTAGCAGCGCGGGGACGATGTGTTCGGCCATGTGGTCGTCACTGTATTTGGCCTCGTAATCGTAGAATTCTTGCTTGGGGCGGATTTCTAGAACGCCAAGGGCCTTGTCGTCCATGATGCCTACAGTGAGTTCCCGTCCGGGGATGTAGGTCTCGGCCATAACTCTGTCACAGTAGGGCCAGGAGGTATGCTCGAAGGGAAGAGACTCGTCATTGTCGGTGACAATGTGCACGCCTACACTAGAGCCTTCATTAAGAGGCTTGATAACGTAAGGTCGTTTCATTACGTCGCCGGCCAGCACCTCGTCGCGGTGGACAATCTTGCCCTTGGGGCAGGGGATGCCGACCTGGGTGAAGAGGCGGTTAGCTACAGGTTTGTTCATGGCTAGGGCCGATGCGAGAACACCGGAATGGGTGTAGGGCAGTGCCATCAGTTCTAACAGTCCTTGAAGGCAGCCATCTTCCCCGTAGCGGCCGTGCAGGGCGTTAAAGACAACGTCCGGCCTGGGAAATAGCTTGGATAGCAGCGCCTCTACGTCATGGGTGGCGTCAATGGTGGTGACGCTGTGGCCCGTATTGCGCAGAGATTCGGCCACATTACTGCCGCTGATTAGCGAAATCTCGCGTTCTGCGGACCGGCCTCCCATGATGACGGCTACATGTTTACTCATGAATGTGTCTCCACATTCACAGGCAGGCCCACGCGGCGGATTTCCCATTTGAGCTCGATGCCGCTATGAGCCATGACTCGGTTGCGCACCTCTTCGCCCAGGGCTTCGATGTCCGCTGTACTGGCATCCCCGGTATTGATGAGAAAATTGCTGTGCTTCTCGGAAACCATGGCATCGCCTCGTTTCAGGCCCCGGCAGCCGGCTGCATCAATGAGCTTCCACGCTTTGTGCCCTGACGGGTTGACGAAGGTGCTGCCGCCAGTACGAAAGCCACGGGGCTGGCTGTCGTTACGGGTGGTCTGGATCTCGGTTAGGCGTTTGCTGATCTCAGAGGTTGTGCTCGGCGTGCCCTCCATGGTGGCGTTGATGAACACCCAGTTTTCGGGCACGCTGCAGCTGCGGTAGTCGAAGGCGAGATCGTCGATGCTTAGGTGATGCAAGACACCGGCATTGTCTACGGCCTCAGCGGCAAGAGTGATATCCTTCATCTCCCTGCCGAAGGCTCCGGCGTTCATGCGCAGGGCGCCGCCAATGGTTCCTGGAATACCGCTGAGGAACTCCATGCCAGTAAGTGACGCCTTGAGGCTGGTCATGGCCACGTTGTAGTCCAGTGCCCCGGCTTCGGCGCGGATGCGGGTATCCGTTACTTCAATCTCCGAAACGGTTGTGCCCAGCCGGATGACCACGCCGGGGATACCACCGTCGCGTACGAGAATGTTGGAACCCAGGCCCAGAACCATGAAAGGAACATCCGTTGGCTTGTTTTTGAGGAAGGCGACAAGGTCTTCCTTATCGGCGGGATCGAATAGGACCTCCGCCGCGCCGCCGGTGCGGAACCAGGTCTTTTCACCAAGCGACGCGTTATGAGTATAGATGCCACGAATCTGGGGCAGGCGTGAGGTCAGACCGTTCTCAAAACTCTTTTTCATGATACTCTGGTTCATGACTCCCTCGCCGGTGTTCCGGAGTCGCCTTCGGCAAGCTGCACCATTTCCTCTGGAAGGACGGCGGCCCATCTGGTGCTGCTGCCCGCACCCATGCATATGACCATGTCCCCGGGCTGGGTGATCTTGGAGACCATCTCCGCTAGTTGGGAAGGATCTTCAAGCGCCAAAACTTCTCTGTGGCCGAAGGCGAACAGCCCTTTGATAAAGGCGTCGCGGTCGGCGCCTTTTAGAGGGTCCTCACCGGCGGCATAGACCTCCGATACGATCACCGTGTCGGCGTCTTTAAAACAGGTGCAAAATTCCTCGAACAGGTTCAACAGGCGTGAGTAACGGTGGGGCTGGATCACGGCGACAACCCGGTTCTCGCCACAGACGGAGCGCGCCGCTTGGAGAACGGCGGCGATTTCCACGGGATGATGGGCGTAGTCATCAATGACAGTGACACCGTTGGTAATACCGGTCTTGGTAAATCGCCGCTTGACCCCGCTAAAGGTGGCTAAGCCCATGCACATGACATCGGGATCGATGTTCATTCCCTGACCTACCGCCAGCGCCGCCAGGGCATTCTGTACGTTGTACTCGCCTACCATGGGCAGGTGCATGTTCTTCCACGTGGTGTTGGTTCCGGACGTGCGATTAGTGGAGACTACGTGGAATCGCATACCCTCGGAATCACTTTCCAGATTGACGGCGCGCATGTCGGCCTGTGGGCTAAGCCCGTAGGTAATAATGCGGCGGCTGGATACCCGGGGGATCAGACTCTGGACTTCCGGGTGGTCGATACACAGCACGGCAAATCCGTAAAAAGGAATATTGCGGATGAAGGTCTCAAAGGCCTGGCGCAAGTTGTCGAGAGAACCGTAGAAATCGAGATGCTCGGCATCTATATTTGTGACCACGGCGATGGTGGCCGGTAACTTGATGAAGGTGCCGTCGGATTCATCGGCTTCCACCACTATCCAATCACCTTCACCAAGGCGAGCATTGGTCCCGTAGGCGTTGATGATGCCGCCGTTGATGACCGTGGGGTCGAGGCTGGCGGCATCGAGGATAGCCGCGATCATGGAAGTAGAGGTAGTCTTTCCGTGAGTACCGCCTACGGCAATGGATTTTTTCAAACGCATGAGTTCGGCTAGCATTTCTGCGCGGCGCACCACGGGGATCATGGCGGCGCGGGCGGCGGCGAGTTCCGGGTTGTCGGCGTCTACCGCCGAGGACACCACAACCATCGAGGCTTCATTTAGGTTTTCCGGGTTGTGTCCTGTCATCACCGGAACCCCCAGGTTGACTAGACGTTTCACGTTGGCGTTTTCCTGGAGGTCGCTGCCCTGGACTTGGTAACCTAGATTATGCATGACTTCGGCGATGCCGCTCATGCCGATACCGCCGATGCCGACGAAATGTGTGGTACCCAAGGGCAGGGGAAGGGCCTTCATGCCACCTCCTCCCTTGGGGAAGGGGCCGTGCCACACGATTTCTGGCTCTTGCCATTAGGTGGCAGTAGCGCCCACGCGGCGTCGGCAAGGCGCGAGGCGGCATCGGGAATCCCTAGCCTGCGGGCCGCTGCCGCTGCCTTTTGTAGCTTTTCGGGGTTTTCAAGGAAGGAACATAGCATTCCGGCAAGGGCAGAAGCTGTAAAGTCGCACTCGTCAAATACCCAGGCGCCACCACTCGCCTCGATAATGCGCGCATTGGCACTCTGGTGATTATCCATAGCGAAGGGATAGGGCACAAGGATGGCGGGACGTCCGGCGGCGGTGGTCTCGGCTACGGTGCTGGCACCAGCGCGGCCGATGACGAGATGGGCTCGATGCAGGCGTCGTGGCATGTCGTTGAAGAAGGGCTTGACGGCGGAGTCCAGGCCCAGTGCTGCGTAAACACCCCTCACTCTTTTTACGTCCTCGGAACGGCATTGATGGGAAATACGTAGCCGCGCCCGTAAGACTTCCGGCATAATGGCAATGGCATTGGGCAGGACGCACCCAAACACGGCGGCACCCTGGCTCCCGCCGGTGACAAGGAGGTTTAATGCCTCGTCTTTTCCCAGAGACGGATAGGAGAAGCTGCGAATTTCAGAAATAGTTTGTCGCACCGGGTTACCGGTGCGCATGGTCTTGGCTATGTCACGCCTGTGTAGCCGTGCTACTTCCTCAAACGAGGTGGCTATGGCTCCCGCCATAGGTGCCAGTAGCCGGTTAGCTCGGCCCAGAACTGCATTTTGCTCATGGATCAAGGTGGGTAGGCGCAGCCACCGCGCAGCGAGCATGGTGGGGACGCTGGCATAGCTGCCAAAACCTACAACTAGCGAGGGGTTCAACTCCCGTAATAGACGCCAGGCCTCGACAATGCCGCGTATGATCCTGGCCATGCCGCCAAGTTTTTCCGCGATCCCACCCGACAGCCGTCCAGCACTGACGGTGTGTGTAGCTACCTCTCCGGGAAGGGCTCCGAATGGGGCGCACCTGTAGTCTGTGACGAGGGCCAGTTTGCAGCCGCGCGTGACCAGCTCTAAAGCCAGCGCTTCAGCCGGGAAGACGTGACCGCCTGTGCCACCGGTCGCGAGAGCCACTAGGGGGGAGGTCAGAGCATTCATGGCGTTTTTCCCAGCCCGGTGCGGCGCCGGGTTAGCGCCAGAACCATGCCCATGCCAAGCGACAGTGCGGTCAGAGACGAGCCGCCGTAGGAAATAAAGGGCAGGGTCATGCCCTTGGTGGGAATGAGATGAAGGCTTGAGGCTATGTTGATGACGGCCTGAAGGCCGAACTGGACCAGAAGACCGGTGCCAGCGAGAAGCACAAAGAGGCTATTTTCCTCCGTCAAGCGGCTAAAACTGCGCACTATGACGAAGACGAATAGGCCGACGATGGCGAGACAGGCCAACAGGCCGAATTCTTCCCCGGCCACGGCGAAAATGAAATCGGCATGGGCATCGGGCAGGATTTCCTTGATGGTGCCTTCGCCTGGGCCGCGCCCCGTCAGCCCGCCATGCACGAAGGCTTCCATGGATGTGGTAATCTGATAGCTATCGCCTGAGGCGGGATCGAGAAAATGGTCGATGCGGCCAGCTACATGGGGAAAGAGGAAATAGCTCGCTACTAGTCCACCGCTGGCCACGACTGTGAGGACGGCCGCCCAGGCCAAGGGAAGCCCGGCTAAAAAGAACTGGGTGAACCAGACAGCGGAAATAACCACTGCCATACCGAAATCTGGCTGCATCAACAACAGGGAGATCACCAACAGTAACAGCCCTCCCACCAGGAAATTACCTGTGGAGACTTTTTCCAAGCGTGTCTGGGCAAACATCCAGGCGGCGATGACGACAAAGCTGGGCTTTACGAATTCAGAGGGCTGTAGAGAGAGCCCACTCCAGCCCAGTGAAATCCAGCGCTGCGCGCCGTTGTGCTCTTCACCAAAAAACGGGGTCATGACAAGAAGGACCATGGAGCCGATGAAAACAACCACCGCTAGGCGGTACACCTCTTTCGGTGAGAGCAGGGACACTGAGGCCAGAATGAAGGCCGCCGGGAATATCAGGACAAATTGGCGGCGCACGAAATAGAAGGAATCATAACCCAGCTTGTCGGCTACGGACGGGCTTGCCGTCAGGGTGAGAAGTGCACCGAAGGCTACGAGGATGGCCAGCGCGCCCAGCGTCCAGCGGTCCACGGTCCACCACCAGCGGCCGATGACGCTTGTATCAGTGCGCGCGAATCCACTCATGGGGAGGCTTTCTTCTGGTTGAGGCTAGGCGTGGCAACCTCCTCATGGACATCAATGCCGGCACGTTTGTGGACCATGGCCCGGAAGGCGTCGCCACGGGTCTCGAAATTACGCCATTGATCAAAGGAGGCGCATGCCGGGGAAAACAGGACCACTAGGGTGGTGCCAAACTTTTCTTCGGTCTTTTTTTCCACCAGGGCCATGTCCATAGCCCTAGCAAGGGCAGTTTCGAGATCACCCGAAAGGGTCACATCAACCTGTCCTTCCAGGGTTTTGGCGAAGGTATCGGCGGCCTCGCCTATGAGAAAGACATGGCGGATACGTTCGAACCAGGGGACCAGCCCTTCGATGCCGCCCTCTTTGGCCTGGCCACCGGCAATCCAAATAATGTTTTCATAGCAGTCCAGCGCCCGTGCTGTTGCGCTGGCGTTGGTAGCCTTGCTGTCGTTTATGAAGGCGATGTCGTTGATGTAGGCTACCAGTTCTTGCCGGTGGGGCAGGCCGGGGAAGCTGTGAATGCCATCGCGGATCTGTGGCATGGCCAACCCAGCCGCACGAGTAGCGGCGAAAGCGGCGGCAGCGTTCTGGGCGTTGTGGATTCCGGGTAGGGAGACGGCGGCGGCCATGTTCATGACTCTTTCTTCGCGGCACTCGATATCATTGACTAGCCAGCCGTCTTCTACGTATACGCCACCCGTGGCCCTGTTGGCTCCGGAAATGGGGATGGTGAGCGCCCCATCCTTGGCCCTAAAGCTTTCGAATAGCTTGCGGGAGCAGGAATCATCAATGCCGATAACGGCGGTATGTGAAAGTTGTTGGCCGTTAAAAACCCGTTCCTTGGCACTCATATAGCCCCTTAGACTGCCATGACGGTCCATGTGGTCGGGGCTGATATTGAGCAATATGGCGATGTCGAAGACCATGGTGGAAATAAGCTCCAGCTGATAGGAGGACATCTCCAAAACGTAGTAGCCACCGGGTCCGACTTCTTCCAGAGCCACCGATGGTACCCCGAGATTGCCACCTATCTGCACTGTGCGTCTGGCTTGATCTAGAATATGTCCGATGAGTGCGGTGGTGGTGGATTTACCGTTGGTGCCTGTAACGCCAATGAGAACGCCGCTAGTGCCGGCGCGGGCCAGAAGCTCGGTCTCACCAATGATCTCGCAGTTAGCAGCTCGTGCGCGTGACACTACCGGATGGGGTTGTGGCAGGCTGTGGGGGATGCCGGGGCTCAGCACTAGCGCGGTGATGCACGAGAAATCCTCAGTCATAAGATTGGTCAGCGGCATATTTTTGGCCCTGGCCCGCTGGCGACATGCCTCGTCGTCATCCCAGGCCAGCACATGGGCGCCGCTGTGGGTCAGGGCGCTGGCGGCCGCTTCGCCAGATCTGCCAAGTCCCATTACAGCTACATTACGTCCTGACATGGGAGGAATGGAGATCATCTTCCCTTACCTCAGTTTCAACGTTGCCAACCCAGCGAGCGCCAGGATGGAGGCGATAATCCAAAAACGGATGACAATAGTGGATTCGGCCCAGCCCTTCTGCTCGAAATGGTGGTGTAGGGGGGCCATGTGGAAGATACGCCTTCCCGTTAGCTTGAAAGAGACTACTTGTATGATGACGGAGACGGTTTCGAGTACGAACAGCCCACCGATGATGGCTAGCACCATCTCATGTTTGGTAATAACGCTGAGCGTACCCAGCGCTCCGCCCATGGAAAGCGATCCCGTATCCCCCATGAAGATCATAGCCGGAGGCGCATTGAACCACAGGAATCCTAGCCCTGCGCCTACCAGTGCCCCGCAGAACACGGCCAGTTCGCCGGTACCGATCACATGGTGGATCTGCAGGTAATCGGAAAAGACGGTATTGCCAACGAGATAGGAAATGAGCGCGAAACAGCTGAATGCGATCATCACTGGTACGATGGCTAGGCCGTCCAGTCCGTCGGTGAGGTTAACAGCGTTGGCTGCGCCAACCACCACGAAGACCGCCAGCGGCGCGAACATCCATCCGAGATCGAGCAGGAGGTTCTTGAAGAAAGGAATAGAGAGTCCGGTGGCGAGCGAGGGGGCGGCGATATCCGTGATCCACAGGACCACAGCTAGAGCAATGACGATCTCCACTGTCAGCTTAACCGCGCCCGGAATTCCGTGGCTGCTCCGCCACCTAAGCTTGAGGAAATCATCGGCCGCGCCTACAGCACCAAAGCCGAGGGTGATAACGATGACTACCCATACATAGCGGTTTGTAAGATCGGCCCACAATAGGGTGCTCAGGATCACTGCTACGAGGATGAGGAGGCCGCCCATGGTGGGCGTCCCCTGCTTACGGGTGAGATGGTTCCGGGGCCCATCGTTGCGGATAGGCTGGCCTTCATTCTGGATGTACTTGAACCATTTGATAATGGCAGGGCCGATGAGGAAGCTGATAATCAGTGCCGTGATCACCGCACCACCGGTGCGGAAGGTGATATATCGGAATAAGTTAAACGCACTGATTTGTTCCGCGAAGGGGACGAGAAGGTTATAAAACATGGCCTTGCCTTATTTTCCATCAACCACTTGCGGTGTGGCTGTATCCATGTCTTTCAGCGCCGCTACTACGTCGCGCATACGGCTGCTGTAGGACCCCTTAACGGTAATTACATCGCCTGGCTTGAGCGCAGCTTTGACCATGGGGGCCAAGGCGGCGGCATTCGCGGCGTGGCCACCGCACATCTCCACGGGCAGGGCGTTGCGCAGGTGTTCCATTTCCTTGCCGGCGGTAAACACCAGGTTAATCTTTGCTCTTTCCAGATCTCGGGCGAGGCATGCATGCATAGGAGCCGAATGTTCCCCAAGCTCTAGCATGTCGCCTAACACGGCGATACGTCGTCCCGTGCCCTTAGGGGGAGTGCGGGAGAGAACGGAAATGGCAGCACGCATGGAAGCTAGGCTGGCGTTATAGCTCTCATCGAAAAGATAGAAATCGCCGCTGGGCGTGGACAGACAGTAATGGCAGCCGCGTCCCTCTATGGCCTTTAGGGTGGATAGGGTTTCGGCAGTTTCCTTTACATCTCCATGAAGAGCGTCTACTGCCGCCAGAACGGCGAGGCTGTTGATAGCCCAGTGGCGTCCCGGCATGTCCAGGCGATAGCTGACGGTGATGCCAGAGACCTTCGCCGTAATGTGGCTGAAGAGGGGCTGGAAGTCGCACTCCACTAGCCTGGCATCGGCTTCGGGGTGTGCGCCGAAGCCGATGATATGGGTGATGCCCTGTTCACGGGCGGTTTCGGCAAGCACGGGAAAGAAGGGATTCTCGCGTGGCAGGATGGCGGCACCATTGCTCATGCCTTGGAAGATTTCCGCCTTAGCCTCGGCGATATGGGCGACGGAGGTGAAGAACTCTGAATGTACTGGTTCGACGCTGGTAATGACAGCTACGTGTGGGCGTGCCAGCTCCGACAGGGGAGCGATTTCGCCGGGATGATTCATTCCCAGTTCGAACACACCGAAGGCGCTGTCCCTAGGCATGCGCGAGAGGCTCAGGGGGACTCCCCACTGGTTATTGAGGTTGCCCATGCTGGCGGCGGTAGGGCCCTGTGGTTCGAGAGCCAGCCGCAGAGCCTCCTTGGTGCTGGTTTTCCCTACGCTCCCAGTAATGGCGGTGATGCGTGCTGAGGTGCGGTTGCGGGCGGCTCTGGCCAAGTTGTCTAAACCTTTTTGTGTGTCTTCCACCAGGAGCAGGGGCCGGGTTTCTTTCGCTTCGTCAAGAACGTGGCTTACCATGGCAGCACTGGCCCCGGAGGCGAAGGCTTTGTCCACAAAGTCATGGCCGTCGAAATTGGGGCCGACGATAGCAATGAAGAGATCATTTTCCTCTAGCGTGCGGCTGTCTATAGAAACGCCGTCGGCAGTCCACGGTACGGTTGACTGGCCTCCAGTGGCCGTTGCTGCCTCATCATGTTTCCAGAGAAGCGCGGTCATGAGGTTCCATCCATTGCTTCAGCGGTGCTGGTCAGTGTGGCCCGTGCCACAGCGGTGTCGTCAAAATCATATCTTTCATCACCTACGATTTGGCAGGTTTCATGGCCCTTGCCGGCAATCACCAGAAGGTCCTTAGGCTTTAGGGCGGCGATGGCGGCGGAAATGGCGTCCGCGCGGTCGCCGATCTCGCGGATGGTGTCACCAGTTTTTGTCAAAATTCCGGCAAGAATCTGCTTGCGGATGGCACCCGGGTCTTCACCGCGCGGATTGTCATCAGTCACAACGACTACGTCGGCGAGGCGTCCAGCCACCTCTCCCATGAGAGGACGCTTGCCCGCGTCGCGGTTGCCACCGCAACCAAACACCACATGCAAGCGACCTTCCACATGGGCGCGTAGGGAGCGCAGGGCGTTTTCTAGCGCATCGGGGGTGTGGGCATAATCCACGTAAACGGGGGCACCGTTGGCATGATTGGCGACCCGCTGCATGCGTCCAGGGGCGCCCTCAAGATGGGTGAGCGCTGTCACCGCAGCTTCCTCATCACTGCCGCAGGCCAACACTAAGCCCAGGGCGCACAGCGCGTTGCTGGCTTGGAAGTCTCCCGCAAGCGGGAGCAAAACCTGGTAGGCGTTTTCGCCTATAAACATGGAGAGAATCTGACCGCTGGGGCCTGGTGTCTGGCTTTCAAGGCGGATCTGGTCGCCCTTGCGGCCAAAACCGATGACCCTATTGCCGCGTACGGCAGCGATGCGCGCAAGGTCGTGAAATTCTGGCGTATCGGCGTTGAGGACGGCGGTGCCGCCCTCTTCAAGGATGTCCTCGAATAGCCGGTGTTTAGTATAAAGATAACTTTCCATATTGCCGTGATAGTCGAGATGGTCGCGGCTGAGATTTGTGAAGGCCGCTGCACGCACATGCACGCCGTCGAGACGGTATTGGTTCAGCCCGTGACTGGAAGCCTCCATCACCAGGTGGTCCACACCTTGGCTGCAAAGCATGGAAAGCGTTTTGTGGAGTGCCACTGGGTCTGGTGTAGTCAGCCCCGCACCTGTACCCAAGTCACCGGTATCTACATTGGTGTGCAACCCTAGCGTGCCCAAGCTCGCTGCTTTGTATCCCAGACGATCCCAGACCTGCCGTGTGAAGGCAGCTACCGAGGTCTTACCATTTGTGCCGGTGACGGCAGCGATGTGGGAGGGTTGGTGCGGGTGGAAACGGGCCGCCATCAGGGAGAAGGCGCGGCGCGGGTTGCTGTCGGTAAGGACAGGTACGTTTGGAACGCTTTTGTCAGCCTCCACATCTTTCCCGGTGAGAATGGCTACGGCACCGCGTTTTACAGCTTGGTTGATGAAAGCACTGCCATCGACCTGCGTGCCGGGTAGGGCGGCGAATAGGTCGCCCGGATGTACCTTACGGGAATCGGCGCATAGTCCGGAGATGTCCGGGTCCGATGTCAAGGCCTGCTGGGTGGTGTCTGTTACGGTCCCCTGAATCAGCTCAGTAAGAAACACGACTTGGTCCCCGGGGCGCGACATCTACAAACATCTTCCTCTGGACTTCTGGGGCGCCTTCATCAATGGGTAGAATCCCAAGCAGGGGGCCTGTCCTGGAGATTACACGGCGTGCCACAGGTGCGGCGACCCAGCCTCCGGTGGCATACCCATTGGTTTTTTCAGTGCCCTTTGGCTCGTCGAGCATGACGAACAGCACATATCGCGGTGCGGTCATGGGAAAGGCACTAACGAAGGAGGACAGAAGCGCCTTGGCACTGTAGTCGCCGTCTACCAATTTCTCGGCTGTGCCAGTTTTACCGCCCACGAGATAGCCATTCACCTTTGCCCTTTTGCCCGTTCCCTTCGCCACCACAACGCGCATGAGGCGGCGAACCTGCTCCGAGATTTCAGGGGAGAGGACGCGCGAACCGGGTTCCCCCGTTTCCGGAGGGCGTTCGTCTTTGCCTGTTTCCTTCGGGACACGAGGGAACAGGGTCGCCGGATAAAGAATCCCACCATTGACCATGGCTGCAGCTCCGGTGGCAAGTTGGACTGGGCTGATAGCGAGGCCGTGGCCGTAGGCTACTGTCATGGTGTTGAGTTCGCTCCATGGCGAGGGCACCAACGGTTTGCCCACTTCTGGTAGTTCGATGGAGGCGGGGCTGAGTAGGCCTAGTTTCCCGAGAAAAGCACGCTGGCCAGTTGTGCCCACGTCACTGGCCATTTTTGCGGCACCGATATTGGAGGAGTGAATGAGAATTTCAGGAACTGAGAGCCAGCGACCCTGTGGGTGATAGTCACTGATGGCATCGTGGCCCATACCGATCGGCTCTGTGGCGTCATAGCCGCCATCCAGGCCCACAGTTCCGGATTCCAGTGCCATAGCTGCAGTAAAAATTTTGAAGGTGGAGCCCATCTCATAGACCCCTAACGTCGCCCGGTTGAAGAATGCCTCGCCGTCTCTGTTTCGAGGGTTGTTGGGGTCGAAATCTGGCAGCGAGACTAGCGCTAGGACCTCGCCGTTACGGGCGTCCATCATCAGCCCAGCACTGCCGATAGCCTGGTGGTGCTGATGTGCTCTGGACAGTTCCTCGTGGAGGATGCTCTGGACCCGGATATCGAGAGATAGGCGAATAGGCTCGGAACTGCTACGCAGTTCCTTGTTCATGAAATGCTCGACCCCGGCCAGGCCGTGGTGGTCGTTGCCGGAGAACCCCAGCACGTGGGCCGTCAGGTTGCGGTGGGGATAGATCCGTTTTTCCTCATTCTGGAAATCGAGGCCGAGAATGCCGAGGCTGTTGACGGTATATTTCTGGCGTGGTGTCAGGTGACGGTAAATCCACACGAACGAGCGATCGGAGGCGAGCCGACTACGGGCAAGTTTTTCTTCAAGGTTGGGCAGGACGCTTTTGAGTTTGTCAACAGCCTCGTCGATATCGAGAATTTGCTGCGGATGGGCGTAAAGCCAATGAGTGCGTAGGGAAGTGGCCAGCAGAATGCCGTTACGGTCAAGAATGTCGGCGCGTTCCCTTTTTAAGGTGCCTAGCTCGGTGGCCTGAACCAGGCGGGGCTCGTGGCCATCGTGCATCATAGTCAGACCAATAAGCCGGGCACCAATGACGGTGAAGGTCACGAGGAACAGCGCGCCGATCATCAGGAGGCGGTTACGCGCGGTGTCCAACGCCTGTTTGGTAATGCCGTCGAGCGCCTGGCAGCCTTTCGTATATGAAGGAGGATTCTGTCGTATCATGGTGCGCCTCCGGTATTGATCGCGAGTGAGGCTGGGGATGCGTCCTTTTCGGACGCATCCCCAGTGAGCAGGGCCTGTCGGACGTCGTGGGACGAGGGGGAGGTTAGGCCCTGCTCGAGACTCTTATTTTCACCAGTCGTTTGCTTCGATGAGGCAGGGTCGTGCCGCCTGGGAAGTTCTTTAATGGTAGTGATGCGCTCGGCGGAGAACGGAGTGAAGCCCAGAAATTTAGTGTTAAGTTTCTGTAACTGGCGGGGTCGATTGAGGTAGCTCCAATCGGCGTTGAGAGCGTGAATGGCTTCCTGGTCGTTGAGAATATTGCCGTGAAGCCTTGTCAGTTCTGCTTCCATGATCTGCACTTCGTGTTGTATCTTGAACAGGCCAAAGCCAAAGATCGCCAAGAGCACGAGGCAAGCAAGAGTCATAGGCCGGATCATGGTTTTGAGGCTCCTGTCCCTTACAATCCTTTTTTAATTGGCCTGTCTGCGCAGGAACGTCGGGATTTCCAACAGGTCGTCATCGCTCTGGGACATCGGCATGCGGTCCACGGGGTCCATGCCGCCCAGTCTCGGCTGGATATTGGGCGGGTTCGATTCTGCGGCCGGCACCGGAGCGGGAGCAAGGACGGGAGCCTCCGCTGGTTTCACTGCCTTGACCTTCTTGTTCTTATTGCGGGCTTCTGTCAACTTTCTGAACATGCCTCCCGGCCCTTTCCTTTCTCGGCCACCGTTGGCCATGGCTGCAGCGGCGAAGGGATTGACCGGAGTTTCTTTCATCTCACCTTCTTGTCCTTCGTCGGACGCCTCTACCGGGCGCGGCGAAATGAAAGGAGACCTGCTTTGCTCCCGCAAGGTGGTGGCAAGCCTTTCCACGGGCACGCCAAGTTCCTCTGCTTTGGATTCGGCCCAAGCTTTCTTCGCGTGCCCCGGAGGTGGGGCGATATCCAACCCGTCATCGCCGGAAGCCGTTTCCTTTCTGACATCAGGAGCCGGCGTGATTTTGTCGGCATCCGTTGGCAAGGGAAGAACCACGCTGTCGGTCTTGGCTGCTGCCGTGGGGTTTTCCGCCTTGCGCGGGGGCGTATATTTGTCGCCGATGGCAGGCATTTCAGGTACGTTGTTTATCCCTGGATGATCGGTGAGGAGATGCACATTATCGCTACTGGCGGCCACCTCAGCGTCGATTCCCGTGGCCACAACCGAAACCCGCATGAGGCCCTCCATGGTGTCCTCAATGGCGGTGCCGAAAATGATATTAGCGCTGGAGTCCACTTCCTCCTTGATGCGGTTGGCGGCTTCGTCCACCTCGAACATTTTCATATCCAACCCACCTGTGATGTTAATGAGCACGCCGCGCGCACCCTTCATGGAGGCATCTTGGAGTAGGGGATTGGAGATAGCAGCTTCGGAAGCTTCCAGAGCACGTTTTTCACCCTCGGCTTCGCCGGTACCCATCTGTGCTTTGCCCATTTCAGTCATCACCGAACGGATGTCGGCAAAATCGAGATTAATAAGGCCGGGTTTGACCATCAGGTCCGTGACCCCGCGTACGCCACAGTGAAGCACTTCGTCGGCCATATTGAAGGCCTCGGCGAAGGTGGTATTTTCGTTGGCCACCCGGAATAAGTTTTGGTTGGGGATAATGATCAGGGTATCTACGTATTGCTGAAGTTCCTCAATGCCGCCTTCGGCGATATACATGCGCGTGGTGCCTTCGAAATCGAATGGTTTGGTGACGACGCCTACGGTGAGGATTCCAAGTTCCCTCGCAGCACGGGCGACGACCGGCGCAGAGCCGGTTCCCGTGCCACCGCCCATGCCGGCCGTGATGAAAGCCATATGGGTGCCAGTGAGGTGCTCGATGAGTTCATCGATAGTTTCTTCCGCCGCGGCTCTGCCAATATCGGGACGCGATCCGGCGCCCAACCCTTTAGTGATGGTAGCCCCAAGCTGGATCTTGCGTCCGGCTTCAGATTGGGCGAGCGCCTGGGCATCGGTGTTAGAGGCAATGAATTCTACGCCCTGCAGTCCAGAGCGGATCATGTTGTCAATGGCGTTACCGCCAGCACCACCGATACCTACGACGGTAATTCTGGGTTTCATTTCGGCTTCCTTAGGAGGAAGGCTCAGATTGATACTCATAATTCACTCCTTTTCGTTCTCTCTAGTAGGAAAACATCCTGTTGATCTTTGTTCCGGATTGATCTCCCAGGCCGGTTCATTCGTGCGGATGGCAGTGCGCATGCGTCCCGAACGGGCACGGGGGTTGACGTCGGTTTCCGCCTTGTCGGGCGGGACTGCACCTCTTGAGATATTGGTGAAGCTAGGGGCGGGGCTAAAAACGGCAGTATCGGGGAGATGACGCGAGGGCCGCGGCGTAGCGCCGCTGCGCTGTTTGAGAAACCCCTTCACCCGGCGGTCTTCCAACGAGTGGAAGGAGACTACGGCCAGCGTGCCGCCGGGGCTTAGAATCCGTTCCGCAGCGGCCAGCCCGCGGTCCAATTCCCCGATCTCGTTATTGACGTGAATACGCAGGGCCTGGAAGGTACGGGTAGCGGGATCAATGCCGTCGCGACTTTTCCGCACCACACTGCGGACGATGCCAGCGAGTTGGAAGGTGTGGATGATAGGGGACTCGCTGCGTGCTTTGACGATGGCTCTGGCCACATGCAGTGACCGGCGTTCGCTGCCGTAGTGGTAGATAATATCTGCTAGTTCCTTTTCGTCCATATTATTGACAATGTCCGCTGCGCTTGGCCCCGCGGCATCGTTGCCTTCCATGCGCATGTCGAGAGGCCCGTTGAAACGGAAGGAAAAACCCCGCTCCGGCTGGTCGAGCTGCATGGAAGATACGCCGAGATCGAAGGTGACTCCCTCTACCCGAGTCACGCCGTGTTTGGCCAGAAGACTGCCCATATCTCCGAAACATCCGGTGATAAGTTCCAAGCGGTCACCGAATTTGTCCTTCATGGCGGTGCCGGTGGTAATAGCGTAGGGGTCGCGATCAATGCCCCAGACCGTGCAATCGGCAGCCTCGAGGATGGCGGCGCTGTAGCCGCCCGCGCCGAAGGTGCCGTCCACATAGACCCCGCCGTCATGGGGGGTGAAAGCCTTAAGAACTTTGTCCAAAAGGACTGGTTTGTGGATAGCGGGGGGAGGGCAGATGGCGCCGCCGGAGACACTTGCACAGGCGTGCATGGTGGTCATTGCCGGAGGCGCGAATATCATGAACCGCCTCCGGAACTGTTTTTGCCTCTTGGTATGGGCCGTAGCCTCAGGCTAATACCCTTGCTTTCTGTTTGTTTGAGAGTGTTCTGGCGGTGGGTTTCGTAATGTTGCGGCTGCCACATCTGGAATGTGGGGCCGAGTCCTGCAAATAGGACTTCGTCAGTAATATAAACACGGGAGCCAAGGGGTTTAGGCAGGACGATGCGGCCGGTGTCGTCGAAAGCAAGCTGTTCGGCCTGGGCAAAGATAAGCTGGGCTAGGTCTAGTTCCTCTGGTGAATACTGGTCGGGTTCGTCGAGGCTGGCTGAGAGCGCTTCCATGCGGTCTATGCCGCAGGCATCAATGGCGCTAAGTTCGGGAGAGGGGAAGGCGACAATGCCAGCGAAGCTCTGGTTCGCTAGGGCCGAGCGGAAAGGTGCGGGCACCGAAACCCGCCCTTTCTTGTCGACCTTGTTTACCGTCGTAGACAGAAACAGAGCCATGTACCCCCCAAGTAAAAAAAACCTCTTTTACATGCGCTACACCGCACTCCTCTTATTTCCCCCGGTTTGTTCCGGATGGCGGCGTGCGGAACTTCGCCCTGTCCCATGGCATCCTTGTGCTATAAGCGTGGGATACTATGGGATTGCATGGTATATTATGGGTAAGAATTAAGAAGCACAATAAAAAACTGGAAAATTGTTTTTTTACTAGTTGTGGGGTGCTTTTCACTTTCTCCAACAAGGACTGGTGAAAAACTTGAGCTTTCATGCAAGCATTATTTCCATAGCGGCAAATAAGCTCCCAAGTGTTCATTAAATGTTCTTGTTTTTTGTTGAGATTTATCTTAGGGAGCTACCTCCCGGGGACGGCAATGGAGATGCATAGCTCGTAATCGAGGTAAGTAACTGAGAAAATAAAGAAAAATGCCAGATGACCTGTAAGCCGGGTTCTGTCCCCCAAAGGGGGGATAGCCATTCATCTGGGACGCCCGTTACCGGACGCCTCTTGCACCCTACCCGGACGGCGACGCGGAAACGCGTTGGCTTGGCCTGCCGTCCCTATTCGGGCTTGCTCCCGGTGGGGTTTACCGTGCCGCGGCCGTTACCGGCGCGCGCGGTGCGCTCTTACCGCACCCTTTCACCCTTGCCGATTTCTTCCCCGGGGGAAGGAACAGGCGGTTTGCTTTCTGTGGCACTTTCCCTGGGGTCGCCCCCGCCGGGTGTTACCCGGCACCGTGTTTCCGTGGAGCCCGGACTTTCCTCCCCCCGGCGGGTTTCCCCATTGCCGAGAGGCGGCCATCCGGCCATCTGGCAGGACTTAGGTAAGCTGTTGGGGTGAAAAGATCAAGACAGGTTACATACGGATCTTTATCAGGTCGGAATAGTATCAAAAAATAGGGGTTTAACTTTCTTGGGCAGCGGCTGCCACGGCGCGAAGCACAGCGAAGGTTCCCGCATCCATTTTCCCTCTCACGCCGCTGGGGTGGAAATGGCTCTGAAAGGCGGTAATCACCAAGCGGGTGTGTTCGTCCTCCTCGCCATTGGCGGAGATGTCATAGCCGAAACTTTTGAGCAGTTTCTGAGCTTCCAGGATATCCGGGCTATTGTCCGTTTTTTTTGGCTGATGGGTTGCGGGCCAGAGGCCGATTCCAGCGGCGGCTAGTCTTGCCCAGTCGAAAAGCTCTCCGGGGTCCTGTTTGCGTGCCGGAGCCACGTCGGAATGACCGAGAACATTGCGGGCAGGGATGGCGTGTCGCTCCAGGAGATCTCCAGCCAGACGTTCCAAGGTCAACATCTGGGGTTCGGGAAAGTGGCGGTAGCCAAACTCGGTGCCCGGATTCACCAGCTCAATGCCGATGGAGCGGTCATTTATATTGGTTTCGCCCCCCCAAGAGGCAGTTCCGGCATGCCAGGCGCGCTTATTTTCCGCTACCATCCGGTAGATGGTCCCGTCTTCGTCGATAACAAAATGAGCGCTGACCCTGGCTTTGGGATCACGCATGTGCGCCAGGGCGGAAACGGCATTTTCCATGCCTGTGTAGTGGATAATGAGCATGTCGATGGCCACGCCCCAGGGCCGCGGTTCGAAATTTGGTGATGGCATATCACGCATGGCCTTGAACCGGATTCCATATTCTGGTGGGGGCGCAGAAACTCCCGGAAATAAAGTACAACCCGAAACTAGTACCACGGCAAGGGCCAAGGGAAGAACATGCTTCATGGCCTTTCCTTTTGTCCCGGTTCTACCGCAATACTTTCCCCCACTTTACCCGTTCGCATCGAGGCAAAGACGATAACAACCACTCCTATAAGGGTGACGGCGATGCCCAGCGCTATCATCCAGGTAAGTTCTTCGCTCAGCAGAATAATGCCGCCGAGAATTCCTACCAGCGGCGCTACTAGGGTATAGGGCATCATCTGGCTCATGGGGTATCTGCCCAGTAAATAATACCACACACCGTAGACGGCGATGGTGGAGACAACCGCCATGTAGGCCACCGCACCGTAGCCCCGCCAGCCGGCTGTCATAAGTGCCGTCCATTGGCCTGATTCGAACATCACGGAAAGGAGGAAGAGCTGGGGCGCGGCGAACAGGGAGATCCAACCGTTTAGCATAAAGACGTTGATGGGACCAAGCCGCTTGACGGAGATGTTGGAAAAGGCCCAGGCAGCGGCGGCCAGCACAATCAGCAGCAGGTAGACCACATGACCCTGGAACTCTGCGCGGCTGCCGATGAGGGCCACCCCGGCGAAAGCGATGGCGGTTCCGAGAAGACTACGTACTGAGGGCCGTTCGTTGAGCAGGACCACAGCTAGAATTACCGCGAAAGGGAGCTGTAGCTGGATCACCACCGCGCCCAGTGCTGCCTCCACCTGGGTCAATCCCAAAAAAAGCATGCCGAAATGGAAGAAACCGAGAATCACAGAAATGCGGAAGATCTCCCCAGCCCTACCTTTGATCTGGCGCATGAAGGGTATCAGCAGCGTTGCCGCCAGCGAGAAACGCAGCGCCAGTATCAGCAAGGGTGGTAGTTCCAGCAGGCCAATTTTGATGGCTACGAAATTCAGGCCCCAGAAGGCCATGGCCAAGATCATCAGAAGGATGTGGAGAGGTTTCATGCTACCTTATGTATAGGCCTTGGATTTTTTGCGCAGAAGCTGGCATCGATGCTTTCAACCCCCTGACCAGCTATGAAGCATCCTAATCGGCGATAATCTTGACCATTTGCCCAGGGGCGGGTTTCTGTCCCGAGGCAAGTCCGTTTAAGACCTGGAACCTCTCGAGCCGGAAATCCTCAAAGGGCATTCTGTCGGCTAGCGATCGCAGGCTGTCGCCGGACCCCACCATGATAATCTTGATCCGCCGCGGCAATACCGAGGCCGCTTCCCCCCGCCGCAAACGCCGGAAACTGTACGTGGTGCGACGAAAATCCACCGACCGGCTGTTGGCCTCGCTTACCGGCGCCAGAAAAATGAACCGGTAGATGGTCCGGGCATCGAAGGCGATGGCCAGCAGGCGCACATCCATGGTCCCTTTCTGGGTGTTGGTCAGGCTGTGGCCGGTGGCCGCCTGCATGCCGTTGACGTCAATGGCCTCGGTGTCCTGGAGAAAGTTCGCCCAGCGCGAGGTGAGGTAATAGAGCATGGGCTCGTCGTCCCGGCGTTCGGCGCTGTCGAAAAGGATGCGTGCTCCGTTTGGCCCCATGGCGGTAACGGCCCGGGCGCTGTTGAAGAGGCGGAATCCGGGCGGCGCTCGGAACCGGAACCCGAGCTTGGGATGGATGAAATCCCTGCCCTTGATGAAGCCCTGTTCGGGATCGTCGCCGTAAAGCATGCCGTCGATTTTATTGAGGTAAATATCTTTGGCGACGATGGGGTCGGTGACGCGGGCGAGGCTGGCGCTGGCGATGGCCCGCTCCACCCGCTCGGCGGTGCGGGGATGGGTGGCGAGCAGGCTGGTGGCCGGGTCCCTGCCTTCCTCGTTTTTAAGGCTGCGCTGTAAGGCGCCATTGGCCTGGAGCTTGTTCAGGAACGCCGACATGGCATGGGGGGAAAATCTTGCCCTTGAGAGATAGCGCACACCCAGCATGTCGGCTTCGAATTCCTGTTCCCGGGAATAACCGCTGAGGTAGAGATTGGCGCCGAGCCCGGCCAGACGGCTGATATGGGGGGTGTTGGTAAGAACTCCCAACAGGGTAACGCCGAGATTGGCGGCTACGGCCTGGCTGTAACGCTGGGCCGGATGGCGGGCCACCACATGGCCGATTTCGTGGGCCATGACCCCGGCAAGCTCGGCTTCGTTATCGGCTAGCGCCAGCAACCCCCGGGTTACATAGACAAAGCCGCCGGGGATGGCGAAGGCGTTTACGAGCGGGCTGTTGAGAACGGTGAAGGTGAAATTAAGGTTCGGGGTTTCCGATGTTCGCACCAATAACTGGCCGATGCTTCCCACATAGCGGGAAAGACCCGGGTCTTGATAGACGCCGCCGAATTCCTCGAGGATTTTGGGATGCTGTTCCTGCCCGATCCGGAGTTCCTCGGCGGGCGACATGAAGGCGGTGAAACTCTGCTGGCCGGTGGCGGGATTGACGGTGCATCCTGCGGCAACCATGCACAGTGCTAGAACTGCCAGTCGGGTCGCCAGCCTGGTGAGGAAGGGCTCCGTCATTGCAGCGTTTCCGGCGGGGAAGCATCACCCGGGCCATGCTGGCGGATCACTTCGATCTGTTCGGGATGGGTGGCCTCGATCATATGGCCATTATGTGGCCATTAAATGATTTCAGCCAGCCCCGCACGGGCACAGCGCTACGCCTGTGAGTGTTATCTTATAAGCTTCAACACGCATCCTCCGAATGCCTCCGTGCCTTTATTGAAACCCAAATTCTCACACTGGGTCTTTGCTGCGTCTAAGCCCATACTTGGAACGGCTCCACTGTCAGGTCTCCAACCGGAAGGGGCCCCCACTGCTTGGAGTTGTTGATCGCAGTTATGGCTGGTATACAAAGCTGTTAAATGCCTTGTGCGCTCATCTGCAGCGTCTTTTGCATCCGTGGTGTTTATGTAGGTGGCAACGAGCCCAGGCCACCAAAAAAGGAACGACGAAACATTCGTCCCTGTTAATCCTTGCTCATGATCGGCTAGCTGCTTGAATGTACCAGCTTCTCGCATAGCGCTCTTTAAGTCCTGACAAGATAACCGTTCGTCACCGGCTTGGACAGGCGCCACCTCATATGGTGTAGCGCAACCGGCAAGAAGCAGCCAAAGGAAAATAAGTGAAACTTTGTGATAAAACCCGTGCATAGCCTTCTCCTTGGATGGAACACTCAAGCAGCTTTGCTACCTTGAGTCGACTTCTCCCAGGTGACTCTCAAATCGCCTCATAACCGCCCCTCCTCAACGTAATTCTAACGCCGCAAGGCCTTAATACAATTTGTATGAGAGACCAACACCAATTTCGGTAGTCGTATTGGCTGGTTCCCACGCATACCAACTTACCAAACCAGCATAAGTAAGTGTTCCGATCTCAGATTTACCAATATCCCAATGTCTGGCAAATCCGTAGATAGTGGCATTATCGCCGAGGTTATAGTCTATGTTGAAGTCTATCCCCCAACCATCAGACTGATCGTTTACAAGGTCATTGAAACCCGCGGAAATGTCGGAGGCGTATGAAGTCTGTTGTCCATCAAGAAAGAGATTAAACTGACCCTTGATTCTCCATTTATCGAATTTTGAGGGATTATAAATGGCGCCAAGTGGTAGGTAGAGATACTCTGATTGGCGGTCATAGCTTGAGTGCCCAGTTGAAGATGTTGAACCCCCGCCATCATCGTATAACCAGCGATATCCCAGCCCAACTATTGGAGTGACGTCTCCAAGCCTATATCCCGCGAATACTTCACCTCTAAATTTATAGTAGTCTTTATCCATTGTGCCTGTGCTAGCACTATCGTAGTTAACCCAACCTCGAGTTATTTCAAGCGTATGGAAGAAATTCCACGGGTTACCGGTTGGCCGAGTTTCCCAATCTCTGAGCCCTAAAGAGACGAAAGCGATGTCTGACTCGTCAGACATGAAAAAATTTCCGCTATCATCTGTTTCTTCATAGTCGTAATAACTGAGGTCGAACGTAACTTCTTCTGAGTGCACTAAAGAAGACTGAATTATTAAGACAAAAAATCCAAATAATCCTATCAATATTGTGTTAGCGCTTGTTGAAATTTTCATCAAATACCCCACACTTCATTCGGTCTGAACTTGAGACATGCCTCCGCCCAGTGTGAGTACACGCAGAAACCGTGGCTCACGCTAAAAGCAAAACGATAGTTGTAGAACTTCTCATTCTGCGTCGAGCACCCCCACAATAACTAGCATCACATGGTCACTAAAGACGAACGTTAAAAGTTACGTGTGAGACCTACGAGAAGACTGTGGTTTAAGACATCTATATCAAAGCTTGTGCCGTCTACAGCCGTAAAACCTGGGTCAGAGGTTCCAAAAAGCCGGTATGAAACCCCAGCAGACAACTTTTCAGTAAGTCCGTAATTAATTCCTGCGCCCGCCTGATATGCAAATACAGTGTCAGTATCATCGGCCAGAAGGGTTGAAAGGGCGGTCGCGTCATTTACGCTGACCGTCGCGAACCCTAGCCCACCCAAAACGAAAGGGCGTATACGACGGCCGGACTTAGATTTAAGATTAAAGTCCTGGGCGACATTTGCCATGAATCCGAAAGTGCTGGTGTCTCCTGAAAGTGCAGTAGTCGCGGATAAGGCGGTGCCAAAAATGGTTTGATTAATGCTTACGGTAATATCATCGTAATCATTGTTTCGGTAGGACAATTCTCCTTCAACGCGCAATCCTGAAGACAGTTCTTTGCCTATTGCCCCCAAAACTAATGGCCCAGTATTAAGAGAGTGCTCAACATCGACAACACCAAAGGTGGAGGAATTAATATCCGAATCCGGGAATATATTGATGCCAGCACCGAGACTGGCGTACCAGCCATCATCTGCGGTAGCCGGCATCGCATAAGCGATTCCAGATATTGCTAACACGCCAATACTCAACATTTTTTTCATAATGGACACCATATGTTGAGGCCATTAAACCGATAATCTCATCTCTGCTACGGTTGTTTATTAGGGCAAAAACGCAAGAAACGAGAAGTTAAAATCCGGGCCTGCGGACAACTACAACCGGCCTTGTCATTACACAACCTGGCGAACGAGAGAGAGAGTGAGAGAGAGAGAGAGAATGTGTGTGTCGGCTCCGTCTGCAGTAGACTATAAGTCGGTTACAAAATAGTAACTCTTGGCAGGGTGATGTCTAAGTTTATCAAGGTCTTAGACATTCCCTCTAGGGTGAAAGGCTTCCAGATTTTACATGATAATGGCGTCCTCCACCCACCTGATATCAGGCTATGCCGGAAAATGGATTCCCGACACCCCACAAAGACGCAAAAGCATTTATAAGATTTTAAAGAGTGGAAAAGTGCGTCAGACAGTTGGTTTTCTTGACTTATAAAGCGCGTATGCAACTATCAAACTGTGCATTTCTCGCGGCTAAAGGGGAGGAAGGATGAATACTAAAATTTTGTTTATAGCGTTTGCACTTATCATCACAGCCAGTGCGGCCGTGTTTGTGTACTATTCTGATGTGAACATTTTATCTGGCACGTTAGAAAAGATGGCTATGCCTGAAGTTCAGTCAGGTGATGCATTCCCTGAAACTGCCATTAGCGAGAATGCTGCCGTAAATCCGCCTGATGTGTCCACTGTTACCGACACTGTCGAAGTATTTCTTCTGCGGGATGACGGCTCTATAGCAGAAGAGTTCTCTCTGGACATGCGGTGGGTTATTATCTTGCTTTCGCTAGTGGTGACCGTGACGCTCGTTGCCGTCGTTGCCGTAACAACCTCATTCTGCTTGTATCGACGGAAAAGACTCCTTCCTAAAGATCAACAACAAATAGACACTCGCACAGCTGACTACAGTTCAATGACTGGTAGCGACCAGAGGTTCGACGAAAAGCAGCACCATGACGATCGCAACGCCTCTGCCTACGGCCCCGACCAGAGGCCTGACGAAAAGCAGCGCCAGGACGATTAATCCCTGATGCAACATTATTTCGTGTAGCTGCGGCTGGCCGCTACCTTGGCCTGCGCCATCTCGCGCAGTAGGGCGATGTCCACGGTGTCGAGGACGAAGTGGTATCCCGCCTCAAACAGGGCAGGGGCAGTGCGCCCGGCGGTGGCCATAGTCCCTAGCAGGGCTCCTGCATTCTTGGCGGCCTCACTTACGCGCGCCATGAGCGCGTCTATTGTGGCGCAGTCGGGGTTGTTGAAGTGGCCGGCGCTGGCCGACAGGTCCATGGGTCCCACCAGCAGCATGTCCACGCCTTCCACGGAGGCGATCGCGTCCACAGCATCTACACCTTCCATGGTTTCGATCTGGCAGATGAGAAGAAACTCCGTTTTAAACCATTCAAGATAGCCACCAATATCCACACCATAACCGGACGCCCGGATTACGGAATGGGCCACCCCACGGATACCTTCGGGAGGGTAGCGACAGGCCTTCACGGCGGCCCGGGCCTCGTCGGCGGAACTCACCGCTGGCACCATGACACCCGCGGGCCCGGCATCGAGTGCCCGCTTCAGGTCCACCGGATCGTTGGCGGGGACACGAATCAGAGGCGCTGCGCCACCGGCGGTGATGGCTTGAAACTGCTGTACGGCGTTTTGGAAATCGCCGGGGCCGTGTTCCATATCCGTCATTACGGCGTCGTAGCCGCTTGTGGCCAAAATCTCTGCGGCCACGGGACTACCCATATTGGATAGGCATCCCAGCGCCGGACGGCCGTCTTTCAGCCGTTTCTTGAATGAAGGTATGGCCACCTGGGGTCCTCTTTACAATTGGGTCTGCAGATATATATCTGGATCGGTGTTGCCTTGGGTTGGCCGAGTGCGTTAGTCCAGGTGTTTGTTATCGTATTTGCAATCCTTGCGCGTGGTTTCGGACTTGTCACGCTGTTTTTGATTCTTTGTACGCCCGTGGTAAATGCGGTTTACTCCGGTCTTGCAGGCGGCTTCCTCTTTGGTGCGTTTTTTTCTGAAACGATTGAAATTGACAATTTCGCCCATGAAATCCCTACCCTTGAGAAGTGTATGGACCTAGAGTAGCTGGGTAAGTGCTACATTTCCCGTGGTGTTTTTTCTGATTTACGATTTTCCAATTTACGGTGGGCGAACGTAACGTCCCCCACAAGATTTAACCGTTGTGGCGCGACTGCGCTGGGAGGGTGTCCTTTGCGGAAACTGTTAATAGTCCTCTTGGGTCTGATCGCGATCTTCGTGGCCGCTGTTCTCGTGATGCCTAGTTTCATCGACTGGAATGAATATAAGGGCACCATCGCCAGCCAAGCCACAAAGATGACGGGCCGTGACGTTTCCATTGGCGGTGACCTCAGGCTCTCGGTGTTCCCCATCCCTGTCTTGTCGGTCCAAGACCTTCACCTCACCAGTGTGGAAGGCGCGACCGAAGCCGATATGGTGAGCATCAAGGCTCTGACCATGCGTGTGGCACTGTGGCCTCTGTTCGCAGGAGAGGTGAAGATAGAATCTATTTCCTTGGTGGAACCGGTCATCCATCTCGAGGTTCTTGAAAACGGCCTCAATAACTGGACCTTTGCGGCGTTCGAAACCTTCTCTGGAAGGGAGATGGACCCCACAATTCTAGCAATCGAAAACAAGGCAGAGGAGCCAGTGGAGCGTAGGGAGACGCCCTCCGAGTCCGATCTGGGGGCTGGTTCAGGAGATGAGCCTGGCAAGCCCGATATGATGGTGATGCTCGACCACTTTGCCATCAGAAACGGCACCCTTACTTATCGTGATGCTGGTTCCAGGACCTTCGAGAAGATCACGGGCTTCAACGCCAACATCGCCGCCAGATCCCTTAAAGGCCCCTTTGAGGCTGAGGGGGATATGGTTGTTCGTCACCTTCCTGTGAGCTTTTCTGCAAAGATAGGACCTCTCAACTCTACCCACCCCTTTCCGTTGACACTAGAAGTAGGCCTTGATCCAGCTAAAATCAGTGCACGGATTAGCGGATCGCTGTCGAAGTTTTCTGCTGACGGGAAATTCACCGGCACTCTTAAGATAGATGGCGACGACCTTGGCAAAGCCATTGCCTTCTCGGCTCCTGGTGCCATATCGGCTCTGCCGGGGTTCCTAACCCAAGAGGTGACGATGAACGGTGCATTGACAGCCTCGGCCAAGGACGTTGCTGTGAACGATTTGTTTCTGCAGTTTGGTGATATCAAAGCCAGTGGGACTGTCGCTGCCGCTCTTTCGCCCTCCCTGCGGACGGATGCTACCCTTCGTTTCAGCCGGGTCGATCTGGACAAGTGGCTGGCCATGCCAGGAAGGAAGGCAAAAGCAGCGTTGGACTGGAAGGTCGCTCAGGATCGGTCCAGAGGCGATAAGCCTGCCGTTGTTTCGGAGAAGAAGGAAGGGAAAGATAAGCAAGCGCCACTTGGATTTTCCTTGCCTTCTGGGTTTGCCGCCTCCCTCAACCTCTCCACCGAAGTGCTGGTTTACAACGGAAAGGTGATCCGCGAGGTGGTGATGAACACGGTCCTGGAGAAAGGGCGTCTGTCGGTAAGCAAGGCCACGGCACAGCTCCCCGGTAGCACCAGTTATGCCCTTTCTGGTACTCTTACCGCGAGCAAAGGCCGGCCCGTTTTTGCCGGAAGTTTCAAGGCAGCGTCGAAGAACCTGCGTGCACTTCTTGACTGGCTGGAAGTCGATATCGACGGTGTTCCCGCCGATCGGTTGCGAGGGCTCAGCCTGTCGGGACAGGTCACAGGGTCACGCCAGCAAGTGAACGTCACCTCCCTGGTGGCGCAGCTGGACGCCACCAAAATAACTGGCGGCCTTGCTATTGCCTTACGCGAGCGTCCGGCTTTCGGCCTCCAACTCAATCTCGACCGCCTCAACCTCAATGCCTATCTGCCCGTTGACGACGAGGCAGGAGAAGGAATTGGTCCGGCCAAAGGCCTCAAAGCAGAAGGCAAGGGGCGAGGAGACACTGGGGTGGGCGCCAGGGCGCAAAAGCCTACTTCTTTAAAGGTCGATAGCAAGAGGTTGCCGGACGCGCTTTCGGCACTGGGCGGTTTCGACGCCAATTTCAAGATTGCGGCAGGAACCATCGACTACAATAAAATAGCTATTAAGGGGGTGCGTCTCGATGGAACCCTTCAGGGCGGGAAGCTGACTCTACGCAATGTCGGGATTAGCAACCTTGCCGGGGCCGGGATAAAAGTCACGGGTTTGGTGGAGAAACTAAGATCTGCGCCGGAGGTGAGTCTTGATTTCGACCTCAAGACGAAAAACCTTCCTGAGTTTTTCCGCCTCAGCGGCGGTGAGCCTCCGAAATTTTTCTCCCGCATGGGGAAGGTAACCTTTGCCGGGCGTGTAAAGGGATCCCTTTCCTCCTTGCAGCTCGATGCCGGTCTCGAAATGGCCGGAGGCAAGGCGACTCTGGCCGGGGTGGTGGAGGACTTGATCCTGCACCCCAAGATGAACATGAATGTGGATATGACCCATCCCAGCGTTATCAGACTGGTGCGGGTCTTTATTCCCGATTACCGTCCGGCGGCTGTTAAACTCGGGGGAGTCAGTTTCCGCGGACAGATGCACGCCGACGCCGACCGCCTTATCCTGTCCAACGTAAACAGCCAGGTGGGCCCCGTGGCTCTTGCCGGCGAGGTCCAGATCGTTTTTAGCACCGCGCGGCCCCACGTGAAAGCCACCCTTTCAGGAAGCGAAATCATCATCGACTTGTTTCTGCCTGCGGCATCTAAATCGCTGGGGCTAGCTCCGGGGTGGAGGATGTATTTCATCCCTGCTGCGGCCCAGCACCAACAAGCCGCCCCCACTTCCACCCAAGCCGTGCCGTGGTCAAACGCGCCCCTTGACCTCTCAGCCCTTTCCGCCTTCGACGCCGATATCAAACTGGTGGCGCCAGCGCTGGCTTACGATAAATACCGCGTGGACAAGCCGCAGCTTGTGATGAACCTCAAGGACTCGGTGCTTACTATTTCTCAGCTTTCAGGGAAGATGTTCGAGGGTGATTTCAACATGCAGAGCCGCCTTGTTGCAGCAGAGACGTCTACTCTTTCCAGTAGAATTTCCGTGGTTAACGCCGATATTAAACGGGCCTTGTTCGCCGCTGGCGACATTGACGTGGCAGATGGAAATTTGCAGTTCACCCTCAATATGGCGACCTCTGGCCGCAGTTCACTGGAAATGATTTCCGCTCTTTCGGGCAAAGGGGTGATGAAAGTCACCGAAGGGGTGGTGGAAGGTTTCAACCTTACCGCCGTTAGCGAGAAGCTGAAAAATCTAGATAATACCCTGAGCTTCCTCTCCCTTCTTCAGACCTCCATGTCGGGGGGGAAGACCAGGTTCTCGCGCCTTGATGGCACCTTCGACATCGAAAAGGGCGTGGTCCGTACCAACAATATCCTGCTACTAGCCCAAGCGGGAGAAGGCCGGGCCTCCGGCGTTATCGACCTGCCGCGCTGGATGCTGGACATCAAGACCAGCTTTTCTCTCACTGAGCATTCCAAGGCGCCGCCATTCGGCATGCATCTCAGCGGCTCCATAGACCAGCCCAGGCGGGTCTTCGACGTCGAACGCCTGCAGGCCTATTTGTTGCAGCGCGGTGTGGGTACCCTGCTGCGCAAGGTCAGCCCCAAGAAGGGAGGTGAAGGCGGAACGGCGGGACAGATTCTTGATAAAATTCTTGGCAGCGAAGCTGGAACCAAGAGTAATCAAGGCCAGACCGCCCCTCCTCCCACGAAAAAACAAGAAACTATCAACCCTCTCAAGGAGCCGGAAAAGGTGCTCAAGGAGATTTTGAAGGGAATATTCAAATAGCCTTAAACAGGCAGTCACCGCTGCTGCAATTCTTCAAGCACGAAGAGGCGGGTGGCGCTGGAGAGGTTGCCGCTTCGTTCGGCGTCGATGAGGCTAATCAGGCGGTTTCGTGATAGGCCCCGGCGCGTAGCGATTTTTCCAAGGGCCTCCCAGAAGGAGTCTTCCAGCGATACGCTAGTGCGGTGGCCGGCCACAATCACCGAGTGTTTGTGTATGCGGGCACCGTCGCCATCGGTAGGCGGGACGGTCATGATCTGTTGTGAACGGGAGATATAATGTCGGCGAAGAAGTCGTTGCCTTTGTCGTCGATGATGATGAAAGCGGGGAAGTTCTCTACCTCGATCTTCCAGATGGCCTCCATGCCGAGCTTGGCGAAGTCCAGCACCTCTACCTTGCGGATACAGTCCTGGGCCAGCCGCGCGGCGGGCCCGCCGATGGAGCCGAGATAGAACCCGCCGTGTTTCTTGCAGGCTTCCTTGACTATGTCGCTGCGGTTGCCCTTGGCCAGCATCACCATGGATCCGCCCAGGGACTGGAAGAGGCTGACGTAGGAATCCATGCGGCCCGCCGTGGTCGGCCCGAAGGAGCCCGAGGCGTAGCCTTTCGGCGTTTTGGCGGGGCCCGCGTAATAAACGATGTGATCACGGAAATAATCCGGCAACTCCCCGCCCGCGTCCACCTGTTCCTTGAGCTTGGCATGGGCGGTGTCGCGGGCCACCACCAGGGGGCCGGTAAGCGAAAGCCGGGTCTTGATGGGATGCCGGCTCAGCGCCTTGCGGATGTCGTGCATGGGCTGATTGAGGTCGATCTCCACCATCTCGCCGCCCAGAGCCGCCTCGTCCACCTCGGGTAGGTATTTGGCGGGGTTGGTTTCCAGTTGCTCTAGGAAGACGCCCTGGTCGGTGATCTTGCCCAGGATGTGCCTGTCCGCCGAACAGGATACGCCGATCCCCACCGGGCAGGAGGCGCCGTGGCGCGGCAGGCGGATGACGCGTACGTCGTGACAGAAATACTTACCGCCGAACTGGGCGCCGATACCGGTATTGTGGGTGATCTCGTGAATCTGCTGTTCATGTTCCAGGTCACGGAAGGCTTGGCCGTGTTTGCTACCTTTTGTGGGCAAACCGTCGAGGTAATGGGCACTGGCCAGTTTTACCGTTTGCAGGTTGAGCTCCGCAGAGGTGCCGCCGATGACCACGGCCAGGTGATAGGGCGGGCAGGCGGCGGTGCCCAGGCCGCGGATTTTATCATCGATGAATTTTAGCAGTGTTTCCGGATTAAGTAGGGCCTTGGTTTCCTGGAAGAGGAAAGTCTTGTTGGCTGAGCCGCCGCCCTTGGCCATAAATAGAAAATTGTACTCGTTCCCGACTGTGGCGTGGATATCGATTTGTGCCGGCATGTTGTTGCCTGTGTTGATCTCCGAGAACATGTCGAGCGGCGCGATCTGGCTAAACCGCAAGTTGGATTCATCATAGGTGTGGTGGATGCCCTTGGAGAGGGCAGCCTCATCATGGCCTTCGGTCCAAACCTGCTGGCCCTTTTTCGCCATGATGATGGCAGTGCCCGTATCCTGGCACATGGGTAGAATCATGCCTGCGGAAATATTCGCGTTCTTCAGCAGTTCCAAGGCCACGTAGCGGTCATTGTCGGAAGCCTCCGGGTCATCAAGAATCATACTCAACTTTTCCAGATGTTGTGGCCGTAGAAGGTGGGAAACATCGCGGAATGCCTCCGCTGCGAGAAGTTCCAACGCCGCATCCGCTACTTTGAGGACTTTCCGGCCCTCAAATTTTGCAGTGGCCACATAGTCGCCTGTCAAGCGTCGGAAGGGCCTTTCGACTTCGCTTAGGGGGAACATTTCATTATAGGCGAAGTCTGACATGGGATTATCCAGGAAAAAGGCCGAAAGAAAGGAGACCAGGGACGGGGGTCAGCTTTTGCTCGGCCGTCTGCGGAAGGCATCCAAGGCCACCACTTCACCGCTGCCATCAGGCGGGCTTTCCCCGGCTTCCGCATCCGTCTCCTCGGCGTCGCTACCCCTGATTTCCACGGGGATGGGCTCGGAGCTATCGGTGGAGGACACCTGTAGACTGAATTTTACCGAGGGATCGACGAAGCTGGTAACGGCGGCAAAGGGAATATGTAGGCATTCGTTAATCTTGTTAAAGCTCAAGGTGACTTCAAAAAAATCTTCTTCTACTTCCAGCCCCCAGAACTGGTGCTCGAGGATGATAGTCATTTCCTGAGGGTGCTGTTTAGCCAGATATTCCGGAATGTCTACGTCGGTATGAGCAGTGAGGAAGGTGATGTAGAAATGGTGTTTGCCAGGAAAGCCGTGTTCAGCGACCAAAATAAGGGAATCGCGGACGACGGAGCGAAGCGCACTTTCGACCATCTTATCGTATTGCAACAATGCTTTCGTCATATCCTCCGTTCCAATCATGTGGGGCCATTTCTGCAGGGTAAGCCTCGAAAGTGGGGGACTTCTGTTGCCCGGTGTCCCCCGGACCGCGCTTACCTAATACTAGGCAGCGAGTGCGATTTGGTTATCGTTCGCAATTAACGATCGGCCCGATAACGGTGGTACCATGCCGGGCGAAAATCATACCGTTTCCACGCACGTCGATCCTGTATCGCCCCCACAACAAAGCCTGCCCGTGACACGCAAAGCTGTGGTCGGGGAAATGGTGGAGGCGCCGGGTACTGCCCCCGGGTCCGCAACGGGTAATAAGCATGACGTTTATCGCCATAGTCGGTTGCCCGACCCTCGTAATATAGGCGTATCTCCTTACTATTGAAAGTGCTCCAAGAGCGGAATTTGTGGGTGAAATCGAACCGTATAGAAACTTTTCCAATTGGTCGGAATGTGCTCTAGAGGTAAAATCATTTCTCGGGCCATTGCCGAAGCTTACTCCTCACGCCCCTCAAGGAATAAAACAAACATGCCTTTGACCCCGGAACAGCAAAAAGATGTGGCACGCATGCGTGCGCAAAGCGTCGAGACTCGCCGCGTCACCGTTCCAGCTTTAGAGGAAATCCTCTACCAACCATTCGATGTGCTCGATCACGGATTTATCCGTGTCATCGATTACATGGGCGACGACGGGGCGGTGGTGCAGGCGGCCCGTGTTTCCTACGGCAGGGGCACCAAGAAGGCGAGCGAGGATCGGGGATTGATCCGTTATCTCATCCGCCACCGCCACACCACTCCCTTCGAAATGTGTGAAATCAAGTTTCACGTTAAGCTACCTATCTTCGTAGCGCGCCAGTGGATCCGCCACCGCACCGCCAACGTCAACGAGTATTCGGCGCGCTACTCTATCCTCGAGAAGGAATTCTACATCCCGGTGCCCGAACAGATGGCCACGCAGTCGAGCGCTAACCACCAGGGTCGTGGCGAGGCTCTAGAGGGGGAGGAAGCCGCCCGTGCCTTGGAACTGCTGCGCGAGGATGCCGAGACTTGTTACCGCCATTACGAGGAGATGCTTAACGAGGGCGAGGGGGATAATGTGGTGGACCCTGAGAAGAAAGGGCTGGCACGCGAACTGGCGCGTATGAATCTGACGCTCAACACCTATACCCAGTGGTACTGGAAGATCGACCTCCACAACCTCATGCATTTCCTTTCCCTGCGCGCCGATCCCCACGCCCAGTACGAAATTCGCGTCTATGCTGAGGCTATGCTAGACTGTCTGAAGCGTTGGGTGCCGCTGGTTTACGAGGCTTTCACCGATTACCGTACAGGTGGAGCTTTTCTCTCGGCGGCAGCCATGAAGGTGGTGAAAGACCTGATTCACGGAAAAGAGCCGACCCAGGAATCCAGCGGCCTTTCAAAACGCGAATGGCGCGAACTGATGGAACTGTTGGAGCGACCAGACGAGACAGCGTAGCAGCAGACTGAATAGCTGCCACATCAAGACCACGATAAAATAACCGGAAGCGCAGCCTACCCTTGTTATCTTTTTGGGGTATGCCGACTCGGTTGGATAGGGCTCCAGGCCCTAAGATAAGAAAACCCGCAATCTAAGAAAGGTTCCTGCCATGCCCAACGTAACCCTTTCGATGCCACTTCCCGTTTCCGCCAAACAGGTCTGGGATCTAATCGGTGGCTTCAACGCCTTGCCAAATTGGCATCCCATAGTCGAGCGCAGCGAGGTGGAAGAGGACAAACCCAATCGCACCACCACCCGCAAACTACATCTTGCAGGGGGTGGCACGGTGGTGGAGAGACTGACTGAGCAGGACGACGACAAGAAAGTCTATTCCTACGAGATCCTCGAGAGCCCACTTCCGGTGAAGGGCTACAAAGCCACCATACGCGTGCGCGAGAGCGAAAACGGTAGCGAAGTGGAATGGTCAAGTGATTTTGAGGCGGAGGGCGCGTCTAACGACGACGCCGTTAAGGTCATCCAAGACATTTATAACACCGGCTTCCAGAACCTGAGAAAGATTTTCGGCGGCTAGGAAGCAGATTCTCACGCTGGTAATTCATAGAGCAGGATCGGAACGGAGTGGGAAAATTCCGTGGTCGGATTCCCGGTACATCGTTCTCCCTCTTAATCTAGATGTTTATTGCACCACGATTTTGGGGACCTGAGCCTCCTCTTCCGCTTCCAGGACCTGTACCTTTTCCCAGACCTGATCGGCCATGGCGTGGAAGGCTTTTGAATGGGGGTTTTCTGGGTCGGCAGCGGTGATGGGTTTGCCCACGTCACTGGCCTCACGGATGGTTATGTCGAGAGGAATTTCACCCAGGAAATCCGTTCCCATCTCTTTGGCGGTGGCTTTCGCGCCGCCATGGCTGAAGATGTTGGTGCGCTCGCCGCAATGGGGGCAGTTGAAATAGCTCATATTCTCGACAATTCCCAGCACTGGCACATCCACTTTGCGGAACATGTTGAGGCCCTTTCTGGCATCCAGCAGGGCGATGTCTTGGGGTGTGGATACGATGATCGCACCGGTGAGTGGAACCCTCTGGGCCATGGTGAGTTGGGCGTCGCCAGTTCCAGGCGGTAGGTCCACTACCAGAATGTCCAACTCACCCCAATTTACGTCGCGCAACAGTTGTTCAATGGCGCTCATGACCATGGGGCCGCGCCAGATCATGGGTGTGTCCTCGGCTACTAGGAAACCGATAGACATACATTTAAGCCCATAATTTTTCTTGGGTTCCAAGATATTGCCATCCTCGGATTTGGGGCGTCCGTGTATCCCCAGCATTTTCGGTATAGAAGGGCCGTAAATATCCGCGTCCAGCAGGCCCACCTTCAACCCTCTGGCGAGCAGTGCCAGGGCGAGGTTGATAGAAACGGTGGACTTGCCGACGCCGCCCTTACCCGAGGCCACGGCGATGATGGTACGCACATCAGGAATCAGTTCCTTTGTGGGGGGCTGGCGCTGTTGCTGTTGCTGGGAACGCTCGGCGGTGAGCACCGCCGTTACCGAGAGCACGCCGGGCAGGGCCGCCACAGCTTTTTCGGCGAGTTTACACACGGGCCCAAAGGCTTCGGCCTGTTCGGGCGTAATTTCGATGGTGAAACCTACATTGCCGTTGCGAATAACCACACCTGAGACCAGCCCAAGGTCCACCAAATCATTGTCTCCGCCGGGGGCTGTGATTCCCGCAAGGGCGCCTCGAACCTGCTCTTCTGTGACCTCGGCCATGGGTTTCATTCTCCACGTATTTGCCGTAAGCTTACTTTTAAGAATATGATGCGCGCCCCCAATTGAAATCGGGGCGTTAGTCTCATATATAGCTGATTACTAAGGATTCAAAGTCCTCGGTGCGATAGCGTTCCGGGGTGGCACCAGATCAGGTAGTTTTCCGGCCCGTGTGTCGTAACGGAAAAGGAACCTACTGAGAACTAAAGAGAGTCAGATCCTATGCCGTGGAAGAATCAAGGAGGCGGTCCTGGTGGTGGAGGTTCTGGACCCTGGGGAAGCCGGGGGTCGGGCGGGCCGCAGCCCCCCAATCTTGAGGATATCCTGCGTGAAAGCCAGGACAGATTTCGTAGTTTCCTACCCGGCGGCGGCGGCCTGCGTAACGTCCTGATCGTCCTTCTGATCGCTGTAGCGGCGTGGCTGTTCAGCGGTATTTACCGGGTAAACACCGATGAACAGGGCCTGGTTTTGCGTTTCGGTGAATGGGTGCGCACCACCCAGCCGGGATTGCATTATCACCTGCCCAGCCCCATCGAGACTGTGTTCACTCCAAAGGTGACGACGGTCAACCGTATCGAGGTCGGATTTCGTTCTCCGCGACAGGGCAGAAAGCCCACCACCATCCGCCAGGTGTCGGAGGAAGGTCTGATGCTGACCGGGGACGAGAATATCGTAGATATAAATTTCACAGTGTTCTGGAGAATCAAGGATGCTGGCAAGTTCCTATTTAACATCCGCAATCCTGAATCCACGATAAAAAGCGTGGCCGAAAGCGCCATGCGCGACACCACCGGCCAGATGCCTATCGAACAAATTCTCGCCAAACGCCGTGGCGCTGTGGCAGGGGATACCAAGCGGCTATTGCAGGAAGTTCTCGACGAATATGGAACGGGTGTCGAAATCACGGAAATTCAGCTGCAAAAAGTGGATCCGCCAGAGCAAGTTATTGACGCCTTCCGCGACGTTCAGCGTGCCAAGGCAGACCAAGAACGCCTACGCAATAATGCAGAAGCCTATCGCAACGATATAATTCCCCGCGCCCGTGGTGAGGCCGCGCAGATTGTCCAGCAGGCCGAGGCCTACAAACGAGAGGTGGTGGCGCGAGCCGAGGGAGACGGCCAGCGTTTTCTGGCGGTTCATAAGGCCTATTCGAAAGCGAAGGACGTCACCACAAAACGCATCTATCTTGAAACCCTGCAAGAGGTGTTCAGTAATATCAACAAGGTGCTGATCGATTCATCGGAGCACAACGCCTCTGGCGTAGTTCCCTATCTTCCTCTGCCGGAGCTTCAAAAGCGTCGCGCTGTCCCCGCCAAGGAAGCAGTCGAGGGGGGCGGGGAATGACCAAAGGTCCCGTAATTTCCGGCCTTGTGATTCTGGCGTTAGCCTTTCTATCGTACAGTGCCCTGTTCACCATTAATCAGGCTGAGCAGGCGCTGGTGCTGCAGTTCGGCGATCCCAAGCGAGTCATCACCGAACCCGGGCTAAAGATGAAGTTGCCCTTCATCCAGGAAGTGGCCCGTTACGACAAGCGGGTGCTTGACTACGATGCGCCAGCCGAAGAAGTGATCGCTGAGGACCAGAAGCGATTGGTGGTGGATGTTTTCGTCCGTTACCGTATCACCGATCCTCTGAAGTTTCGTCAGACCGTTCGTAGGGAATTGCTTCTTCGCGACCGTCTGAAATCTATGACCAGTAACGCCATGCGTGGTGTCGTGGGCAAAGTGCAGATGCTTGACCTGCTCTCGGAGAAGCGTACTGGAATCATGCACGACATCAGGGATGTCATGAACGCGGAGGGCGGATCATTCGGTATCGAGGTAATTGATGTGCGAGCGCGTAGGGCCGATCTGCCCGAGGCCAACAGCGAGGCTATCTATAATCGTATGAAGAGTGAACGCGAACGCGAGGCTAAAGAGTTTCGCGCCCAAGGCGCCGAGGCTGCACAGCGTATCCGTTCGCTTGCCGAGCGCAACCGTACAGTGCTCCTGGCCGAAGCCCGCAAGACGGGGGAGATCTTGCGCGGTGAAGGCGATTCGCAGTCCATCAAGATATACGCTGAAGCCTTTGGCAAGGATGTGGATTTCTTTTCCTTTTACCGTTCCATGGAGGCTTATCGTAAATCACTGAGCGGGGATGGGACCACCATGGTGCTTTCGCCGGACAGCGAGTTCTTCCGTTATTTCAAGGAATTTTCTGGCAAGAAATAAATACGGTTCTTTCCTTGGGATGGTCCCAGTCACGCCTTTTCAGGAAGGCGCTTTTCGGTTATTCACCGGACAATTCCCCTAGGCCCCATAAGCTAGGTGTAAGGTGATGCAGGATCTCTTCACAGCGCTGGCGCTAATTTTGGTGATCGAGGGCACCCTGTACACGCTTTTTCCTAATGGGATGAAACGCTTGATCACGGTGGCTCTTGATATTCCCATTGTGACGCTGCGCTGGGCGGGACTGGTCTCGGTAGTTGTGGGTGTAGTCTTGGTGTGGCTGTTGCGAGGGTAGGTTCCGCCCGGCTTTCGGGACTATTGGTAAAAGGCAACCCGTGCCATATTTGCACCATATTTATCCGCCACATGATGCCTTTAATGGGGATAAAAAAGTATGCAAACTAGGAGAAGCCACGTGAAAGGCATAAATACGAGCATGAATTCCATCAACGGAATCACGAGCCGCGGCCTGATAACTCGGCGCAGATCAAGGCACTATTCTCCATTGACCTCAGCGGTTTTCACGATCGTTTGTGTTGTGTTGTGGTCGGCGGCGGCGATGGCCCGCGCCGCGCCCGAGAGCTTTGCTGATCTGGCGGAGGAATTCTCGCCGGCGGTGGTCAACGTTTCCAGCACCCAGATGATCGAAGGCGGCGGCGGGCTGGAGCCCTTTCAGTTTCCTCCCGGCTCGCCCTTCGAGGAATTCTTCCGTGAATTCCGCAAGCGCCAGCAACCCGACCAGCCGCGCAGGGGCATGTCGCTGGGATCGGGATTCATCATCGACCCGGATGGATATATCGTCACCAACAATCACGTCATCTCCGAGGCCGAGGAAATCACGGTTATCCTTCAGGACAATACGGAACTCAAGGCCGAGATCGTCGGCCGCGACGCTAAGACCGACCTTGCCCTTCTCAAGGTGGAGGCGAAGAAGAAGCTTTCCGCCATCAAGTGGGGTGATTCCGATACCGCCCGCGTCGGTGACTGGGTGATGGCCATCGGCAATCCGTTCGGACTGGGCGGTTCGGTGACCGCTGGCATCATCTCGGCGCGCGCCCGTGACATCCGATCCGGCCCCTATGATGATTTTATCCAGACCGATGCTTCCATCAACCGTGGCAATTCGGGCGGCCCCCTGTTCAACATGAAGGGCAAGGTGATCGGCATTAATACCGCCATTTTCTCGCCCTCGGGTGGCAGCGTGGGTATCGGCTTCGCCATTCCATCCGCATTGGCGCAGACGGTGGTTGCCCAGCTTCGCGAGTTCGGCCAGACTCGCCGCGGGTGGCTGGGCGTGCGTATCCAGGGTGTTACCGAGGAAATCGCCGAAAGCCTCGGCCTCGATGAGCCCGAAGGAGCCCTTATAGCTAATGTTAATGAGAGTGAACCGGCGCACAAGGCCGGGCTCATGGCCGGGGACGTGATTCTCAGCTTCGACGGCAAGGAGGTGCCCAATGTGCGCCGCCTGCAGCGCATTGTCGCCGAGACGCCAATTGGCAAGACCGTGAAAATCACGGTCTGGCGTGACGAGGGAGAAAAGACCTTCGACGTCAGCGTCGGCCAGCTTGAGGAATTCGAGAAAACGGCTGAAACCTCTTCTGGAAAGCCCGGTGGCGGCAAGGGCACCAAAAAGGTGGTCATAAAATCGGTGGGACTGACTCTGTCAGGCCTTACCCCTGGATTGCGGAGCCGTTTTGATCTTTCCGAAGAGCACCAGGGCGTCCTCGTGGTGGGCGTTGATGAACAGGGCTTTGCCTCAGAACGGGGCATGCGCGCGGGGGACCTGATTTTGGAAGTTAGTCAAGAGCCCGTGACTACACCTGAAGAGGTGGTTGCGAAGATCGAGGATTTGATTTTAAAGAAACGAAAAGCTGTACTCTTCCTTATGGAACGAGGTGGCGACAGACGCTTCATCAGTGTTCCTCTGGCGGAGGACTGATTCCCCCGACTTATGGATTTTCGGTTTTGGAAGCATCCGGATATGATTCTTTTTCTGATTCAAAGCAGCGCCATTTTTACGGCGCTGTTTTTTTATTCTGGCTCTCTATCCCGGGCGTCTATTGGGAGGGATTGGGTGTCTCCGCCACTATGGGTTTTCCCGTGAATAGTGGTAGGTGGGGGGGGCTATGAATACTTCTCTCGTCATCATCTCAGGTCCCACGGCAAGTGGTAAATCCGACCTTGCCCTGGCTGTAGCTGAAAAGCTCGATGGCACTATCATAAATGCCGACAGTATGCAGGTATACCGTGATCTTGCCATTCTCACCAACCGCCCTAGCGTGTCCGAGACGGTTCGTGCCGTCCACCAGCTTTATGGCATCCTCGACGGCGCTTCCATCTGTTCGGCCGCACGCTGGCGGAAAATGGCACTGAAAGAAATTTTCGCCGCGGCGAAACAAGGGCGCTTGCCGATCTGCGTTGGCGGCACCGGTCTCTACCTGCGTACTCTGATACAGGGGCTGGCAGCCATTCCAGATATTCCAGAATCGGTGCGCCGCGCGGCCCGCGCACGTCACGAGGAACTGGGGGGCAAAGCTTTTCACGCGGAACTAGCGGCCCGCGATCCGGGGACGGTGGAGCGGTTGCACATGAACGATCGTCAGCGCCTGATCCGCGCTTGGGAGGTGTTGGAGGCCACAGGGCAGGGTTTGAGCGAATGGCAGAAACAAGGCACCCCACATGAAGGGCTGGCGGCAGCGGGGGTGCGGCTGGCCATGATTGTCCTCATGCCGCCCCGCGAGGCGCTCTACGGGGCCTGCGACACACGCTTTCACCGGATGATGGAAGACGGCCTTCTGGACGAGGTGCGGGCCCTAGACACACGCGGGCTCGATCCCTCGCTTCCCATCATGAAAGCCGTAGGGTTGCGGGAATTACTTCGTTATTGCCATGGCGAAACCAGCCTGGAAGAGGCTGTTTTTAGGGCGCAGCTGGTTACCAGGCGCTATGCTAAACGGCAGATGACATGGCTCCGCCACCAGCTCGATAGTGGGGAAATGGAAAGCATGGTGATCGAGGCGCTATACGAAAACATCCAACTGCCAGAAGTCTTTTCCTTTCTGGACCGCTTTTTATTGACCTCAGGGGGGCGAAAAGTCTAGTTTTTCGCCGCTCTACGGGGAATTCTCCTCTTTCTTGGGCTGGTCTCTCAGCATATGCTTATGAGGAACTACAAAGGCTGTGCGGGAGCGTGGTGCTGTCCCACACAATAAGCAGGCTGCAGGAAGAAGGAACAAACAATGGCGATTGCCAAATTAACCGGCGCTGGAATCGTTCTCAAGGTGCTGCGTGATCAGGACGTGGAAGTCATTTTCGGCTATCCTGGTGGCGCCGTGCTGCCCCTGTATGATGAACTGTTCAAGCAGAACAAGATTCGTCATATCCTGGTGCGCCACGAACAAGGCGCGGTCCACGCGGCAGAGGGATATGCCCGCTCCACTGGTAAGGTCGGCGTGGTGCTGGTGACGTCAGGACCCGGCGCCACCAATGCTGTAACCGGTCTTGCCGACGCTATGATGGACTCCATTCCTATCGTCTTCCTCAGTGGCCAGGTCCCCACTCACATGATTGGTAACGATGCCTTTCAGGAGGCTGATACGGTGGGGATCACCAGACCCTGTACCAAGCAAAATTATCTTGTAAAGGATGTGGCCGATCTCGCCAACACTATGCACGAGGCATTCTTTGTGGCGCGCAGCGGTCGCCCTGGTCCAGTAGGTGTGGATATCCCTAAGGACGTCCAATTCGCCAAGGCGCTATACGTGGCCAAGCACACAGTGAGCCGCAAGAGCTACCAGCCCCAGGTGCGGCCGGAACTGGCACATATCAAACAAGCGGTGGAGATTCTGGCCACGGCCAAGCGTCCCATTTTCTACGCCGGTGGTGGGGTGGTCAATTCCGGCCCCGCAGCTTCCAGGGCGCTGACCGAGCTACTGCACCTGACCGGTTATCCCTGTACCGTGACTCTGATGGGGCTGGGGTGCTTCCCTACCACCGATAAGCAATATCTCGGTATGCTTGGTATGCACGGCACTTACGAGGCTAACCTCGCTATGCACGGTTGCGATGTAATGGTGGCTGTAGGCTCGCGCTTCGACGACCGGGTAACGGGGCGACTTGCCGATTTTGCGCCCAAATCTAAGATTATCCATATCGATATCGATCCCTCCTCCATCAACAAGAACGTGGTGGTGGACCTACCCATCGTGGGAGATGTAGGAGCTGTGCTACGCGGCCTGGTGCGAGAATGGAAGGCGCAGAAGGCGAAACCAAACGCCAAGGCCCTGAAATCCTGGTGGCAGACCATTGACAAATGGCGGGCCCGTAACTGCCTCAGTTATAAGCAGTCCAAAAAGCTCATCAAACCGCAATACGCGCTGGAGCGCCTGCGCGAGCTGACGCGCAAAAGGGACGTCTATTTCACAACCGAGGTAGGCCAGCATCAAATGTGGGCGGCACAGTTCCTTGAGTTAACCAAGCCCAACCACTGGATGACGTCGGGCGGGCTTGGTACCATGGGTTACGGCCTGCCGGCAGCCATGGGCGTCCAAATCGCACATCCAAAATCGCTTGTCATTGATGTGGCCGGCGAGGCCTCAATCATGATGAACATTCAGGAGATGTCCACCATCATGCAGTACCGGCTACCGGTGAAAGTGTTTATACTCAACAACCACTACATGGGAATGGTTCGCCAGTGGCAGGAACTCTTGCATGGTGGGCGCTATTCGGAGTCCTATATGGAATCCCTTCCCGACTTTGTTAAACTGGCGGATTCCTTCGGCGCGCTGGGCCTACGGGCTACCAAGCCCGAGGAGGTGGATGATCTTATCCGTGAGATGATTAAGGAGGATCGCGCGGTTATCGCCGATGTGTGCATTGACCCCAATGAGAACTGTTTTCCCATGATTCCCTCGGGTGCTGCACATAACGAGATTCTTTTTGCCCCTGGCGGCGGGGAAGAGAATGGAAAGGAAGACGGCATGGTTCTGGTATAGGCCTGGTCTCCAGACTGGATTCGGGACCTTTTAAGCGGAGAACAAGGAAGTGACTGAAGCAAAAGAAGATATCAATAAGCACGTCATCGCCGTCCTCGTAGACAATGAGCCTGGTGTTCTGGCTCGTGTGGTGGGCCTGTTTTCGGGGCGTGGCTATAATATCGAGAGCCTGACCGTGTCCGAGGTGGACCCGGTGGAGATCCTTTCGCGTATTACCATCGTGACCTCAGGAACGGCCATGATCATTGAGCAGATCAAGGCCCAACTTGGACGTCTGGTGCCGGTGCATCGGGTTGCCGATCTTACTCTGGAGGGAGACAGCGTGGAACGGGAACTGGCCCTGGTGAAAGTCAAGGGTGGCGGCGAAAAACGTGTTGAAGCTCTGCGTATCGCCGATATTTTCCGCGCCCGCGTGGTGGATAGCACCACCCGCTCTTTTGTTTTTGAGATGACGGGCTCTAGCGACAAGATTGAAGCTTTTATAGATCTCATGACCCCCTTGGGCCTTGTGGATGCCTGCCGCACTGGCGTAGTGGCTATTGCGCGCGGTCCAGAGCCTCTGTAAGTAACTATTCACCGGCACCAGAAGCGCAAAAAAACAAAATGGAATTGGATGTGAAAGGAAGGAAGCATGCACGTCTTTTATGATCGTGATGCCAATATCAACCTGATTAAGAAAAAAAAGATCGCCATTATTGGGTATGGCAGCCAGGGCCATGCCCACGCCTTGAATCTGAAGGATAGTGGTGTCAAGGAAGTAACCGTGGCCCTGCGTCAGGGCTCGGACTCTGCCAAGAAAGCCGAGAAGGCCGGCTTTGCCGTCAAGACGCCTGCCGAAGCCGCTAAATGGGCCGAAGTGGTCATGGTTCTGGTGCCTGACGAACTGCAGGCCGATCTCTATGAGAAAGAACTAGTTGGCAATCTGAATAAGGGAGCTGCCTTGGCCTTCGCCCATGGCCTGTCCATCCATTTCAAGCTCATCGATCCCCGTGACGATCTCGATATTTTTATGGTAGCGCCTAAGGGGCCCGGCCATACGGTGCGCGCCCAATACCTAGGCGGCGGTGGCGTGCCCTGTCTGTTGGCGGTGCAGCAGAATTCTTCTGGAAACGCCCATGATATAGGCCTCTCATACGCCTCGGCTATCGGCGGCGGGCGTGCGGGCATTATTGAAACCTCCTTCCGTGAGGAATGCGAGACCGATCTATTCGGCGAACAGGCAGTGCTTTGTGGAGGGATGACCTCGCTCATACGGTCGGGCTTTGAAACCCTGATAGAAGCCGGTTATGCGCCGGAAATGGCTTATTTCGAGTGCTTGCACGAGGTCAAGCTCATCGTTGATTTGATCTATGAAGGTGGCATTGCCAACATGCGCTATTCCATTTCTAACACCGCTGAATACGGCGATTTGACACGAGGACCAAAGATCATCGACGAGTCGGTAAAGGAGCGTATGAAAATAATCCTCAGCGATATCCAATCGGGCCGCTTCACTAAAGAATGGGTGCGGGAAAACAAGGATGGCCAGCCTAACTTTAAGGCCATGCGACAACGGGCTGCAGAGCATCCCATCGAAGAGGTGGGTGAGAAGCTGCGCGCTATGATGCCGTGGATTACCGAAAAGCGCTTAGTGGGCAAGGCCGATAACTAGGCTTGTAGATTTCAACTATGAATATAAAGCCGGATAACAACAGAGTCGTCATATTCGACACCACATTGCGTGATGGCGAACAATCGCCTGGCGCCTCTATGACCTTGGAAGAAAAACTGCGCATCGCTACCACGCTAGAAGAACTGGGCGTGGATGTGATTGAGGCCGGATTCCCGTTCGCCTCCAAGGGTGATTTCGAGGCGGTGCAGAGTGTTGCCAAACATTTGAAAACTACTACCGTCTGCGGTCTGGCGCGGGCTACCCGCGGCGATATAAAGCGCGCAGCCGAAGCCTTGAAACCCTCGGACAATAGGCGCATCCACACCTTCATTTCCACCAGTCCACTGCATATGAAGCACAAGCTGAAGATGGAACCAGACGACGTGCATCAGGCGGTCATTGACAGCGTTACCTACGCACGCACTTTCACCGATAATGTGGAATGGTCGTGTGAGGACGCCACCAGGTCCGATCACGACTTTCTATGCCGCTGCATTGAATCGGCCATTGATGCTGGTGCCGGCACAATTAACATTCCCGACACTGTGGGCTACACCCTGCCTATGGAGTTCAGTAGGCTTATCTCCATGCTGTTCGACCGCGTAACCAACATAGACAAGGCTGTCATTTCCGTACACTGCCACAACGACCTGGGGCTGGCGGTAGCCAATTCCCTGGCCGCAGTAGACGCCGGCGCCCGCCAGGTGGAATGCACTATAAACGGCCTGGGCGAGCGTGCTGGGAACGCCGCCATGGAGGAAATTGTCATGACTCTGCGCACTCGCCATGACATCCTGCCCCTAGCCACCGGAATCAACACTGGGCTGATCACGCGGGCTTCACATTTGGTCTCCACCATTACCGGTTTCGTGGTTCAGCCCAACAAGGCCATCGTCGGCACTAACGCTTTCGCCCATGAGGCTGGGATTCATCAGGACGGCATGCTCAAACATGCCGGCACCTATGAAATCATGACGCCAGAATCCGTAGGGCTGACCAAGTCGAAGCTGGTCTTGGGTAAGCATTCTGGCCGCCATGCTTTCGTGGAGAAGCTGAAAGAATTGGGCTTTGACTTGGACGATAGTGTCGCGGAAGAGGTCTTTGTCCGCTTCAAGGAGTTGGCTGACCGTAAGAAAGATATCTTTGAAGAAGACATCATCGCTCTGGTGGATGATCAGGTAGCGCGCGGCGACCAGCGCATCGAATTCGTCTCATTACATGTTATCTGTGGGTCCACCGGCCCCCAGAGGGCGACGTTGGAACTGGAAATCGACGGTGAAGTCAAGTCCGCCGAGGCTACTGGCGATGGCCCCGTGGACGCCACCTTCCAGGCTATTCACAAACTATTCCCTCACGATGCGGTGCTGCAGCTCTATCAGGTGCATGCTGTGACCGAGGGTACTGACGCCCAAGCCGAGGTAACGGTACGGCTTGAAGAAAACGGCAAATCGGTCAACGGCCAGGGTGCGGACGTAGATACCATGGTGGCCTCGGCGCGGGCCTACGTGAGAGCGCTCAACAAACTTATCGTTAAGCGTGAAAAGTCTGCTCCGGCGGCGCTTTCCGCTTGAACCTGCTGGGAATGGATGGCTTTGTGGTGATACATTCGTGACGGCAGAATCTGGAAAATGAGGTAGAGGATGGTTTTTTCAGGATTGCTGGGGCTGCTTTCCGCAGACATGGCTATTGATCTGGGCACAGCGAACACTCTTGTCTACGTGGAGGGGAAGGGAATCGTTCTCAATGAGCCTTCTGTGGTCGCCATTGTCGAGTCCAGGGGCAAGAAAAAGATTCTGGCCATGGGAGATGAAGCCAAGATGATGCTGGGACGTACTCCGGGTAACATTGAGGCCATCCGCCCTCTGCGCGACGGTGTCATCGCCGATTTCGAAGTTGCCGAAGAGATGATCAAGCACTTCATTCGCAAGGTGCACAACCGGCGTAGCTTCGCTAGCCCGCAGGTGATCATCTGTGTACCATCGGGTTCCACGGCGGTGGAACGTCGCGCCATTCAGGAATCGGCTGAGGCCGCTGGCGCTCGTAAGGTTTTCCTCATCGAAGAACCTATGGCAGCGGCTATCGGTGCCGGCTTGCCAGTGACCGAGCCCACCGGTTCCATGGTGGTGGACGTGGGTGGCGGGACCACTGAGGTAGCGGTTCTTTCCCTGGGTGGTATCGTTTATTCAAGTTCAGTGCGTATAGGTGGCGACAAGATGGACGAATCCATTATTTCCTACATCCGGCGCCATCATAATCTTCTCGTGGGCGAAGCCAGCGCAGAGAGGATCAAGCGGGAAATTGGTACCGCCTGCCCGCCCGAAAGCGGCGCAGGCGAAGAAATCGAAATAAAAGGCCGCGACCTAATGGTCGGGGTGCCTAGGGAATTACTCTTCGACCAGCGCCAGATTGCCGAGGCTTTGTCCGAGCCGGTGGGGGCTATTATCGAGGCAGTGAAGTCAGCTTTGGAGCATACCGCACCAGAACTGGGAGCCGATATTGTCGACAAGGGCATTGTCCTTACCGGCGGTGGCGCGTTGCTCGGTAATCTCGATCACAGATTACGTGAAGCTACAGGACTACCGATTTCCATTGCTGAGGATCCTCTGTCCTGCGTGGTGCTAGGAACCGGCCTCTGCCTTGAGAACCTGAAGGTGCTCAAGAGTATTCTCGTCGATTCGCATTAGTCCGTCTTTTATGGGTTTCTTTATTGTTTCTTCATTCGTTCATATAATGACCAGATTAATGAATGCTTTAGGAGACTAATATTGCTTTGGTCCGCCGTCTTACTTTTCCGCCTCCTGCTGGAAATCTAAGGAAAAGAAATGTTGGAACCCCGAAAAAATTCCGTGGCTCACTTGGCCACATCTTTCAAAATTCTGACCCGGCGTTTTACTGACCTGGCTCTTGTGGGTGCTGCGCTGGGGCTAATGGTTATGGGGCGGGTAGATGTGGCTCTGATTGAACGGGTTCGCGTCACGACGGTGGATGCTGTGGCACCACTCCTTGACGCCTTGTCCCAGCCGACGGCCACTGTCTCCATAATAATTGACCGGGTACAGAAGCATATCGTCCTCGATCGGGAAATGACCTTTTTAAGACAGGAAAATGACCGTCTGAAGCACTGGCGTAATGTGGCACTTCATCTTGAGACGAAAAACCAAAAGCTGCAAAAGTTACTCAACTTCACGCCGGATCCTGCACTGAACTATATTTCGGCCCGTGTCATTGCGGACCCAGGCCGGGTCTTTGTCCGCAGTATGGTCCTTAATTCTGGAAGCAGTAGCGGGGTCAGAGAAGGCCAGGTCGCCATCACCGGAGACGGACTTTTGGGCCGGGTCGTAAAAGTGGGCTATCAGTCTTCGAGAATTCTTCTGCTCACAGACATCAACTCCCACATCCCTGTTATTACCGAACTCTCGCCGTCACGGGCGATCCTTGTCGGGGATAATTCCGACCGACCGCAACTTGCCCATCTTCAGGCTATTACCGAAGTTACCGTGGGCGAACGCATCGTCACGTCCGGACATGGCGGGGCCTTTCCTCCGGGGATTCCAGTGGGCAAAGTGGTTTCTGCTGCCGAGGGGAACGTCCGCATCCAGCCTTTTGTGGATATGAGCAACGTGGAATATGTGCGGGTGGTGGAATCCGGCCTCAGCGGCTTTTTGCCCATGAACCCCAATTTTCTGAAGGGAGATAAAAATCCCTGATGTTTTGGCAGCGGCTTGATCTTATCGCCCGCAGTGTTTCACCAATGGCGATAACGCTTCTTCTGGTCGTGATTAGCGCCCTGCCGATGCATATCCCTTCATTTGGGACGGTATCGCCGATTCTTGCCCTTATAGCGGTTTATTATTGGCCCATCTTCAGGCCCGATTTGATGCCGTCTCTCGCGGTTTTTGGTGCGGGTCTTTTTCAAGATATTCTCTTCGATACTCCGCTTGGGGCCTTTGCCCTAATTTTCTTGCTGGTCCGTATGTTCATCGTTTCCCAGAGGCGGTTCTTTATTGACAATTCGTTCGTAGCCATGTGGTTGGGATTTATGTTTGTCACGGCTGGTTCGCTGGCCATAATCTGGCTAATCATCTCCCTGTTTAACGTAGCATTCATTAGCCCTACGGCGGTGGCTGTTCAGTTTTTTCTAACTCTTTTCTTGTTCCCCTGTTTCGCGTGGTTATTCTCCCGCGTTCAGCGGACTCTCCTGCGGCAGTGATGATATGCAGCGCGAGCATACCCGGATAAAGGGGTTTTCGCGTCGTGCGGTAGTACTTGGAGGGGGGCAGGCCCTACTTTTATCCGCTCTTGTTGGGCGTCTCTACTACCTGCAGATCATCGAATCCAGCCGATACGTCATGTTGGCAGAGGATAACCGTATCAGCCTACGTCTGCTGTCACCACCACGGGGTCGTATCACGGATCGCAATGGTGAACTCATGGCACTGAACCGACCTAATTACATCGCGGTCTTGGTTCCGGAACTGGCGCCTGACTTGGAGACGATCCTATCCTCTCTTGAAGGGATTCTATCTATTTCAGAGCGTGAACACCTGCGCATTTTGCGTGAGGTCAGAAGCAAGCGCAGCTTCGTGCCTCTCACTATCAAGGAGAATCTTAGTTGGGAAGACGTGGCTAAAATCGAGGTCAACGCGCCGTCCTTGCCGGGGGTTTCCATCGAAGTGGGGCAGAGCCGCTATTATCCCTTTGCCGAGGCAGCAGGACACGCGTTGGGTTACGTGGCTGCCGTCTCCAAGGAAGAACAAGGGACCGACCCCCTTCTGAGGCTTCCGGGTTCCCGCATCGGCAAGGACGGTATCGAGAAGGCCAACGACCTTGCGCTACGGGGCACGGCAGGACACAGACATATCGAAGTTGACGCCCTGGGCCGGGTTATCAGGGAAGTAGATCGGAATGAAGGACAGTCGGGGAAAGATCTGGCCCTGACCATTGATTCCGGCCTTCAGAAATTTATTTTCCACCATCTCAAAGACATGAGCGCTATCGCTGTGGTCATGGACGCGTTAAGTGGGGAAATTTTGGCCATGGTTTCCACGCCTGGCTTCGATCCCAATGCTTTTAACGAGGGGTTGAGCACGGAAGCCTGGCACGATCTTGTCTCCAACCCCAAGGGGCCACTTATCAACAAATCCATTTCCGGGCAATACATGCCTGGTTCCACCTTCAAGATGATGGTCGCCCTGGCCGCTCTAGAAGACGAGATCATCAGCCCCAATCAAAGATTTTTCTGCGGGGGTCATATGGAACTTGGTGACAGCCGATTCCACTGTTGGATGAAGGAAGGACACGGCGCCATGAAGATGGTGTCGGCGCTGCAGCAATCCTGCGATGTCTATTTCTTCGAGGTGGCGCTGCGTACCGGCATTAACCGTATTTCCAAGATGGCGCGGCGCTTCGGGCTGGGGGCCAAGCTGGGGATCGACCTTCCTGGAGAACGCGACGGGCTGATGCCTACCCGTGACTGGAAATTGGCAGTCGAAGGGTCATCCTGGCAGTTGGGGGAAACACTAAATGCGGGAATTGGCCAGGGATATGTCCTTTCCACGCCTCTGCAACTGGCCGTCATGATGGCCCGGCTCGTTAATGGCGGAGTTGCGGTGGAACCCCATGTGATCCGTAATCTGGTGAACGAAGAATCCATTTTGCAACAATCCAGACCCGTCCTTCCATCTCTGGGTATTTCTCCAGCCTCTCTTGCCATTGTAAAGCAAGGTATGGATGCCGTGGTTAATACGTCCCTAGGTACGGCATTCCGTTCACGGATAATAAAGAAGGGAAAAAAAATGGGTGGTAAGACAGGTACCTCTCAAGTGCGTCGCATCAGTGAAAGGGAGCGGGAATCAGGTATTCTCAAGAACATAGAGCGGCCTTGGGAGGAAAGGGACCACGCCCTTTTCGTCGGTTATGCGCCCACTCAGAAGCCGCGCTTTGTAGTTTCCGTGGTGGTAGAGCATGGAGGCGGCGGATCAAAGGTGGCTGCGCCGCTGGGTAGGGATATCCTCTTAGAAACCCAACGCCGAGTCGAGGCCTTTCCCGGCAGTGGCGCGCCGCGCCGTGACGGGTAGGTGAGCATGTCAATCCGGTATACCGATTCTTCTGAAATGCGTCTGTCGGAAAAGCTCTGGCAGGTGAACTGGTCCATGATCATGCTGTTGTGCTTTATAGCTGCGATAGGGTTTACCATTCTCTACTCCGCGGCAAACGGCAGCCTTGAACCTTGGGCTATGCAGCAGATGATCCGGTTCGCAGTTGGTGTGGTGATTCTGCTTGCCGCGGCCGTGGTGGATATCCGGTTCTGGCTTCGATCTGCCTACGCTTTCTATTTTCTTTCCTTGTCTCTTCTAGTGGCGATGGAGATCTTTGGCGCCTCTGGCTCGGGTGTGCAACGATGGATTGATACAGGCTTTTTCCAGTTTCAGCCCTCGGAGATCATGAAGGTGTTCCTAGTTCTGGCTCTAGCACGCTATTTCCACGGCACCGATTCCAAAAATGTAGACAAATCTATCTATCTTGTGGCTCCTCTGGCGATGACCGCGGTGCCGGCAATACTGATCATGCGCCAGCCCGATCTTGGCACGGCAACTATGCTGTTTGTAATCAGTGGCGTGATGTTTTTCCTCGCCGGGGTGCGAATCTGGAAAGTCACTCTTCTTGCCCTTGGTGCACTGGCGGCCATTCCCGTGGGATGGCAGTTCCTCCACGACTACCAGAAGAAACGCCTTCTGGCGTTCCTCGATCCTGAATCTGACCCTCTGGGTACGGGGTATCACATCATCCAGTCGAAAATTGCTCTGGGCTCGGGAGGTGTTTTTGGCAAAGGTTTTCTTTTGGGCTCGCAAAGCCACCTCAATTTCCTACCCGAAAAACAAACCGACTTTGTTTTCACCATGCTAGCCGAGGAATTCGGCTTTGTCGGCGCCTTTTCCCTGATCGGACTATATATGCTTCTGGTGGTATACGGGTTTTCCATCGCCTTGAAGTCGCGCAGCCATTTTGGGCGTCTGGCAGCCCTTGGTCTGACCACCACATTTTTTCTATATTTCTTCATTAATATAGCCATGGTGATGGGGGTGATCCCTGTGGCAGGGGTACCGCTACCCTTGGTTTCCTACGGCGGGACGGCCATGCTGACACTGATGTTCTCGTTTGGCATCATCACGGGGGTCCACGTACACCGTAACCAGCGTATCAGTCAGTATCAGACGGGACAGATGGAATAAGAGACCAATCTCGACAAGACCACGGGGCGGTGTTATACGCCGGGAATCCACTCATGGGCGCATAGCTCAGTTGGTAGAGCAGCTGACTCTTAATCAGCGGGTCCAGGGTTCGAATCCCTGTGCGCCCCCCAATAAAATCAATGGCTTAGCGAGAAATCGCTAGGCCGTTGTTTTATCTAGGGAGCACATAGGGAGCACGGGGCAGGGCACCCTTACCACTCCCTATAGGGACATATATGTCGGTGAATGGAAGGATGGCAAAAAACACGGGCAGGGCACCATGACCTATGCCGAGTGTATCGCGTAGGGTTTATTTAGGTTTTTGCACGTTTGTGCAACTGATAGTAGACACTTTATGTGGCTTCGATCAAATTTACACGGCACAGATCACGGCTAGAACTCCGTCCCATCGCTTCAATTTTTATCACCTACTCTAAGAACTCACCGTCACGAAACATTCCCTTGAGGACCCCTCCATCGGCAAAGGTAAAGGTGCCCTGCCCATGCCATTTGCCATCCTTAAATCTACCGACGTATTTAGCCCCATCGGGAGCGGTAGCGGTGCCCTGCCCATGCATTTTGCCATTCTTCAATCCACCGGAGTATTTAGTTCCATCGGGATAGGTAATGATGCCCTTCCCGTGTGATTTGCCATCCTTCCATTCACCGACGTATTCGTGCCCACTGGGAGAGATAAAGGTGCCTGCGCAATTGGTCCAAGTTGTTGACACGGTGCTCCCACAGGGAGGCAGGCTCCAC
>JASLYJ010000070.1 GCA_030739855.1 Alphaproteobacteria bacterium
CGCCGGATGCGCTCGATGAAGGCGGTGATGTCGGCTTCGTCGAAGGCGTTGTCGAGCGAGAGCATGGGTTTGGAATGGGTGACCTTGGCGAATCCGGAGGAAGGTTCGGCGCCCACGCGCTGCGAGGGGCTGTCGTTGCGGATGAGATCGGGGAATTTAGACTCGATGGCGGCATTGCGTTGGCGCAGGGCGTCGTACTCGGCGTCGCTGATGAGGGGCGCGTCCTGTTGGTAGTAGGCCATGTCATGGGCGGCGATATCCCGGGTCAGGGTCTTGAGTTCTTCGGCCGCCTCGAGCGGGGTCAGGTCTTCAACCGGCGGAGAGGCGGGTGTTTTCTTGGACGTTTTTTTAGGGGGCATGGCCTCAGGCCGATTGCAGGAGGCTGTCGGCGGCGGCGCGGGCCTCGTCGGTGATCCGTTTACCCGAAAGCATGCGGGCGATTTCCTCGCGCCGGGCGGTGGCGTCGAGGGTATCCACCAGCGTCACCACCGTATCCGTGGGCTCCTTGCCTTCCTTGATGATGCGCAGATGGCTGGCGCCACGAGCGGCGACCTGGGGCGAATGGGTAATGACCAGAACCTGGCGGCCCTCCCCCAGCTGCGAGAGGCGTTCGCCTACGGCCGCGGCCACGGCCCCGCCAACGCCGCTGTCAACCTCATCGAAGACCAGGGTGGCGGCGGTTCCGCTGTTCGCCACCACCACTTTTAAGGCCAGCATGAAGCGGGCTAATTCGCCGCCCGAGGCGATGCGGTTGATGGGGCCGGGCGGGGTGCCGGGATTGGTGGCGACCTCGAAACTGACG
>JASLYJ010000071.1:0-240 GCA_030739855.1 Alphaproteobacteria bacterium
TTTTCTTGTATCGGAATTGAGAAAGTGTCTTGTATCACGCATGGACCTTAAAGCCCTTTCATCACCCCGTTGATAGGCCCTCTTAATGGTATCGTTGATAAACTCTAACCTAATTTTACTTCGTGGCACAATATCAAAAACCGCACCAGATGCAATCATATACACTATCTTAGTGATACGTTTCTTCTTGGTTTTGACAAACGTTTTGAAAAGTTCATCTAAGTTTAGTGTTTTCATAAT
>JASLYJ010000071.1:250-751 GCA_030739855.1 Alphaproteobacteria bacterium
CATGATAACTCCTATAATACCTTATTTATAACCATAAAAAAACCTTAACCGATGTATATCAATTAAGGTATGGTGGAGGTGACCGGACTTGAACCGGTGACCTCCTGCTTGCAAAGCAGGCGTTCTCCCGCTGAACTACACCCCCATTAGACCTGGAAAGACTGGCCGCATCCACAACGGCCCTTCTCATTTGGGTTATTGAAGACAAAACCGGATTGGAGACCGTCTGAGACAAAATCCAACTCGGTACCAAGCATAAACATGAGTGCCTTGGGGTCAATAAAGACTGTAACTCCATCTTGTTCCACCATATCATCATTAGGTTCTTTTTGGTCAGCAAATTCTAGTGTATAGGACATACCCAAACAACCCTTAGAGTTGGTCCCAATACGTATTCCAGCCGAGGGTTTACTACGACCATCTAATAGTTCCTTAATTCGGTCTACTGCGGGTGAAGTGACGGACATTACAGGTTGCATTATGGTGATGGCTCCGCTGAAT
>JASLYJ010000072.1 GCA_030739855.1 Alphaproteobacteria bacterium
CGACAAACTGGCAAATGTATTGAGAAATCTGGGTGTAGAAAAAGGTGATCGGATATTTTTGTTCTTACCAAGGGTCACAGAACTTTACATAAGCATTATTGCCATAGCAAAGATTGGAGCCATTGCCGGGCCCATGTTCTCAGCATTCGGGCCGGAAGCAGTAAAGGATCGCCTTCATGACAGCGAAGCAGAAGTACTTATAACCACTCCTGAACTAAACCAGAGAGTACATGAAATAAAGGAAGAGTTACCTGCACTTAAACATATATTAATGGTCAATGCTGAACACAATCTTAAAGAGGGCGAAATCAGTTACGAATCCGAAACAAACAAGGCTTCAGAATCATTTAAAATAAGGTGGGTCGATCCTGAAGATTACCTGTTTATCCTTTATACCTCAGGTACTACAGGAAAACCCAAGGGTGTAACTCACGTTCACAATGATATGATATCCCATTATATTACCACCAAGTGGGCTTTAGATTTAAGGGAAGACGATATTTACTGGTGCACCGCAGACCCCGGGTGGGTAACCGGCACAGTGTATGGTATATGGGGGCCGTGGTTAAATGGAATCTCACAAGTCGTATATAACGGAAGATATGATGCTGAAAAATGGTACTCAATTATAGAAAAATACAACGTAACTGTATGGTACACTGCGCCAACTGCGTTAAGAATGCTCATGAAGGCCGGCAACGAGATCATTAAAGAATACGATTTAAGCAGTCTGAGATATATCTGCAGTGT
>JASLYJ010000073.1 GCA_030739855.1 Alphaproteobacteria bacterium
CACCCTGGCCCTCAAGCCGCCAGATTCTTGTCCAGAGAAGCGATCTGGGCCCTGATTTCGGGGATGTAACTGCCGCAGCTGGTACCGGAAATTCCAAGCTTCGGGACAACGCACCTTTTGCCGGGAGCTAAGCCCCCGACAAGGGAAACATGCCACTTACTGGCGATGGCGGGGAAAGTTCCGAAAGATTGGCTGGGGGACAGGGATTCGAACCCCGATAACCAGAGTCAGAGTCTGGCGTCTTACCGTTAGACGATCCCCCATCATGCCCCCGTTTCGCGGGACGGTAGGGCGGTGCGCGTTAAGATTATGTGGCCCAGGGAAATGAGCTTCTAGCATAGCCGCGTTCGCAAATGAAAGACACTCTGAAAGACAAAAGGCACCCCTTCGCGGCGCGCGCAATCTGGTCTAACATGGTGTGCGTTCGGGACAAACGGGGAGGGGACGGTGGCGATCGGGTCGGGATCACGGAACACGCGTGCGCGCGCGTCGGCACGGGCCGCGGAGCCTGCCTTCGCGGCGCTCGATCTCGGCACCAATAACTGCCGCCTGCTGGTGGCCCAGAGAAAAAATCAGCACGAGAATGATCCACAGAATCAGTTGTGCGACGGAACATTCCGTATCGTCGATTCCTTCTCCCGCATTGTGCGTCTCGGCGAGGGCGTGGAGACCACCGGAGCGCTCTCCGAGGCGGCCATGGCGCGCGCCATTGGCGCGCTCGTGGTCTGCGCCAA
>JASLYJ010000074.1:0-268 GCA_030739855.1 Alphaproteobacteria bacterium
CCCGGGATACTCATCCCGTATATAAAAATAGCAGCGGTCAATACCGATGACTTGCGCCGCGACCAGGACACCCTCAAGAAAGCGGTGCGGGTCTGTCTCCAAATAGTGGCGGTCCTTAAAGGTGCCCGGCTCACCCTCGTCGATATTGATCGCCATCAAACGGGGCGCGGGCTGGTCTTTGAGGATTCGCCATTTTCTGCCAGCTGGAAAACCGGCACCCCCCAGCCCTCTTAAGCCGGAAGATTCCAGCTCCAGGATAATCGCTTCT
>JASLYJ010000074.1:278-730 GCA_030739855.1 Alphaproteobacteria bacterium
ACAGCATGCTGACCCACCACAGCAACCGGTGCCTGATCACAACGGCCCACACAAGGCACACGCTGGATTCGGACCCCGTCTCCCAGCCCCACCTCCAGCGCCTGTGCCAGGGCCTGAGCCCCAAACATCTCGCAGGTCACTGAGTCACAGACCCGCACGGTTAATGGCGGCGGCGGTATTCCTCCTTCATGCACCACATCGAAGTGATGATAAAAGGTGGCGACCTCGTAGACCTCGGCCGGTGCTAGCCGCAATAGATCTGCCAACGCGACCAGGTGTTTCGCCGCTAAATGTCCAAAACGATCTTGAATCCGGTGCAGGCACTCGATAAGTTGCTCAGGAGTATGGGGCAGCCCTTCGATAGACCCGAGCACCTCATCGCGTGCAGCCACGTCGAGGGCATGACCCTTACCTCGGCCCGGTACCCGGTTGCGTTTACGATTTGAGATCTT
>JASLYJ010000075.1:0-356 GCA_030739855.1 Alphaproteobacteria bacterium
TTTTACGGGCGCGGCAATGCATTGATGGCGGAGGAGGCAGATTTTGACCGGGCCCGTCATCATGATCTTATTGCGTCACTTAAAAAGGCGTTTTCCAAGCGCGCCGCGCCCGGCACGACGGGGGAAACGAAGGCAGGGCTGGTGCCTGTTTTCGTCGTCGGCCTGTCACGTTCCGGCAAAACCTTGGTGGAATCCCTTCTTTCACGGCATGAGTTGGTCCACGGGACGGGGGAAAGTCCGCAGTGGGTCTTCTCCCTTGAGGAGATCATTAGGGAATTTGATATTTCCGAGGAGCTTCCCGGCGTCGTCTGTTCGCTGGATGAAACCCAGAAACAGAAGGCCGCGGCGGTGTTCAT
>JASLYJ010000075.1:364-729 GCA_030739855.1 Alphaproteobacteria bacterium
GGGAATTATCTTTACGTGGGGATGATCCTGAAAACCCTACCACAGGCCAAAGTCATCCATTGCCGGCGAGACGCCGTCGATACCGCCCTTTCCATCTTTTTCAGCCGCTATGAAAGGGATCACGCCCATGCTTATGAGGTGGGGGATATAGCGTCCTATATGGCCGGTTACCTGGATTTAATGGACCATTGGGAGCACGAATACGGCGACCGGGTGCTGTCGTTGCGGTACGAGAATCTGGTCCGGACTCCGGAAGAAACCTGCAAGGTAATATATGAATTTTGTGAACTGGGGGCCGCATCCACCATCCCTGGGGATGCGTTGACAGCTGAAAACATAGGTCACTGGAAGAACTATGAGTCTCA
>JASLYJ010000076.1 GCA_030739855.1 Alphaproteobacteria bacterium
ATTTCCGTGCCCGTGCGCACCCTTGAAGGCGAGGGGTACTGCCCTATGGCTTACACCGACTGGGCGCAGCAGGGAGAGGCCAGGCCGGGGCTCATCCTGTGCCTGCACGGGCTCACCGGCAACGGGCGCTTCTTCGATGAACCGGCGCGGGCGCTGTCGGAGGCGGGATACCGCGTGGTCTGTCCCGATATGGTGGGGCGGGGCAAGAGCGGATGGCTGGCGCGGCCCAAGGACTATAACGTACGGCACTATTTCTCCCATCTCGAAGTGCTGGTTTCTCATCTCGGGGCTCGCGACATCACCCTTATTGGCACCTCCATGGGTGGGGTCCTGGGCATGATGCTGGCGGCCAAGGCGGTGACCCCGCTGCGCCGCCTTGTAATCAACGACGTAGGCGCGGTGATCCCCCGCAAGCCCATGAAATATATGCGCGCCTATGTGGGGGCCGACCCCCGTTTTGCCAGTATGGAAGAAGTGGAGGCGCATCTGCGCATTATTTATGCCGGGGCCGGTCCACATGAGCCCGCGCAGTGGCGGGCCCTGGCCGAGGTTGCCAGTGTCCGGCTTGAGGACGGGGGCTATCGCCTCGCCTTTGATCCCGCCATTTCCAAACCTCTGCGCTGGCTGCCACCGTTTTCCCTGCGGCTGTGGCATGTGTGGGACGCCATCGCCTGTCCGGTTCTGCTACTGCGCGGGGCGGAGTCACCGGTTCTCTCA
>JASLYJ010000077.1 GCA_030739855.1 Alphaproteobacteria bacterium
AGCAAGCACAGCCGGGTGGCTTGCGGCAGATTTTGTTTCTTGCAATGCAACTGTTTCCACACGGCTTCCCCTTCTTACACACCTTGCAGCACTTATGGGGTTTCGATTGTGGAGGATTCACACTCTCTGCAGATGTTCCAGAGAGGATGCCAAGTGCATCTTGCTTTGAGGAAAAGCTTTGCCCCGCCAACTTCCCCCGGTGGCAGTGGTAGCCCCCCAGCTTGCGGTTGTGGTGGCAGCCAAGACCGTCCAGCCCGCCGCCATGGGCATGGGCAGTCAACGGGACGGTGAGGAGCATGATTGCGAGCAGCCATTTCATGGGCATCAGCTTAGCGCGATGCCGCCGGTTACGAAACTGTGGCCGTAGGGAGTGTCTATCTACGATCTTCTTCAAATAGGCGCGGGGGAATGGGTGACACATCATTGTGAGATTGATAAGTTTCTTTCTTCACACCTTTGCGAAGAACTTCCATGCCAAACGCAGATTGGGACATTGATTCTGACATCCGGAACGTCTCCGGGCTTCTAGTAAAACTGGAAGGCCTGTCAGATGGTGGTTCCCAAGTTGTAGTCTGGGATCGCGAACGCAAAGCCTGGTCTGCGCCAGACGATCCATCCGTCATGTCCGTCGCTGACCTCATGGCTGCTAAACCAGCCACAGAGCGGGATTTATCTACTGCCGGAGTTCCGGCCCCAGAAAGCGGTG
>JASLYJ010000078.1 GCA_030739855.1 Alphaproteobacteria bacterium
GGAAAGGAGGTTCCGATCATAAAGTCTTGAAAGTCGGCCTAACATGTCGCTAACTGTTATGAACTCCGTGCAAATAGCCTTTAACTTTTCTCCATCCATCAGCTCTTTTCCAATCAGGGATGCGCCCTCAAGCGCGATTCCCAGCAGGTGGCTCTGAAGCTCAGGGTCATCTTTGATATAGACCGACCTCTTCCTAGCGGTGGCTTTATAAAGTGGTGGTTGAGCGATATAGATATACCCCCCTTTCAACAACTCTTCCATCTGTCGATAGAAGAGGGTTAGCAGCAGGGTTCTGATGTGGGCACCATCCACATCGGCATCGGTCATTATGATCACCCTGTGGTATCGAAGCTTTCCAAGATCAAAATCATCCTTGCCAATGCCGGTCCCGATACCGGTCCCTAGAGCTGTTATCAGGGTTGTAATTTCATCGGAGGTGAGCATGCGCTCGAACCGGGCTTTTTCAACATTTAATATTTTGCCCTTAAGTGGCAAAACAGCCTGAAAACGCCGGTCTCTGGCCTGTTTTGCTGAACCGCCCGCCGAGTCACCCTCTACAAGGTAGATCTCGCTCGCTGCCGGATCACGCTCCTGACAGTCAGCCAGTTTGCCTGGTAATCCGCCCAGATCAAGGGCGCTTTTGCGGCGCGTCAGCTCGCGCGCCCGACGTGCTGCATCCCTTGCCCG
>JASLYJ010000079.1 GCA_030739855.1 Alphaproteobacteria bacterium
ATTGCTGGAGAGTACTACGCCATACATGACACCTGTCCGCATAAAAAAACAGCACCTCTCATCAGGGGGACTCTCGATGGGATAGCCATCAAATGCCCCAACCACGGATATCGATTCGACCTCAAAACGGGAGAATGTAATATCTCCTCGGATTTTAATGCAAAAATATTTCAGATCAAGGTTGAAGGCGGTGAGATTTTTCTAGATATGAGCTAGCCTTCCAATACAGTTTTACATCAGGCCATTTATAGACCAGCAAAACCTTTATTTAATTGGTGCCCTCGACAGGACTCGAACCTGTTACCCCCAGATTAGGAATCTGGTGCTCTATCCTGATGAGCTACGAGGGCTTATTTGTTTAAGATTTCACAGAAAGAAATAATCAGAAACGCATCATACTACCAAATCTTTGATAAATTGCCGGTATTTTTAGATATTATGGTTGGGGAAAAGTTATACGGCTTTGCTAAGTTTCTGTCTGCTTTTCTGAGAGGGTAACAATTGAATAGGCAACAACCAGAGATAACCCTGGCATTAAAGCCACTCTCGAGAGATATGGCATACAATGTGCTTATATAAAGTAGAAGAAGAATATTGTCAAAATTCAGACGCATGTTTTTTTTGAATGCATTACGACAGGAAACTTCTAATCAGGAAATTAAAATACAAAGGCATATG
>JASLYJ010000007.1 GCA_030739855.1 Alphaproteobacteria bacterium
ATCCCCCAGCGCGACGGCGGCACCCATCTGGCCGGATTTCGCGGGGCCCTGACCCGCACCATCAACACATTTGCCGCCGAAACCGGCATCGCCAAAAAGGAAAAAGTAACACTCTCGGGCGACGACGCGCGCGAAGGCCTGACCTGTGTCCTTTCGGTGAAGGTGCCAGACCCCAAGTTCTCCTCCCAGACCAAGGACAAGTTGGTGTCCTCGGAAGTGCGTCCGGTAGTGGAGAGCGTAGTAGGCGACCGGCTAGGCCAGTGGTTTGAGGAACACCCCGCCGAGGCTAAGAAGGTGGTCTCGAAAATAGTGGAGGCCGCTGCCGCGAGGGAAGCTGCGCGCAAGGCCCGCGACCTTACCAGACGCAAGGGTGCGCTCGATGTGTCGTCTCTGCCGGGTAAGCTGGCCGACTGCCAGGAGCGCGACCCGGCCCTGAGTGAGCTTTTCATCGTCGAGGGCGACTCTGCCGGCGGCTCGGCCAAACAGGCCCGCGATCGCGCCACCCAAGCTATTCTGCCCCTGCGCGGCAAGATTTTGAATGTGGAACGGGCACGTTTTGACAAGATGCTGAGTTCGGTGGAAATCGGCACCCTAATCACAGCGTTGGGTACCGGCATCGGACCCGAAGATTTCGACATCGAAAAGGCCCGCTATCACAAGATCGTCATAATGACCGACGCCGACGTGGACGGCAGCCACATCCGCACTTTGCTTCTCACCTTCTTCTATCGCCAGATGCCCGAACTGATAGAGAAGGGATATCTCTACATCGCTCAACCTCCTCTATATCGCGTCAAGCGAGGCAACAGCCAGGTTTACCTGAAGGACGAGCGCGAACTGGAGGATTACCTTATCGACGCGGCCCTGGACGAGGTGGTCCTTAAACTCTTCGACAAGAGCCAGCGGGCGGGAAGTGACCTACGCGAACTTATTGACCTGGCGCGACTGGCGCGTAACCTGCTGGCGCCCTTGGCGCGACGCATTGGCAGTGCCGGCGTTGCCGAACAGGCCGCCATCGCCGGAGCGCTCAACAGCAACATTTATGCCGACCCGGCTCGCGCCGGCGAAGCCGCCGCCTATATTGCCAAACGGCTGGATGCCCTTTCACCGCATCACGAGCGGGGCTGGAGCGGTATTTTTGACAGCGATGCGGGGTTTGTATTTTCGCGCCGCCTTCGTGGGGTGCCGGAAAAATACATGGTCAGCCGCAACCTTATCGAGGGGTCCGAGGCGCGTAAGCTGGACGATATGGCGGGCGAGTTACAGGCAGTCTATATGCGCCACGCGGAGCTCACCACTAAAGAAGGCGACATCCCCATCACCGCCCCCACCGGGCTTGTGGAAGCAGTGATGGACTTGGGGCGCAAGGGGGTGTCCATCCAGCGCTATAAGGGGCTAGGTGAGATGAATCCTGAGCAACTCTGGGAAACAACCATGGACGCCCAAGTGCGCACCCTGCTCCAGGTAAAAGTGGACCATGGTGACACTGCTGGGGAACTTTTCTCCAAGCTCATGGGTGACGTGGTGGAACCGCGCCGCGAGTTCATTCAGGAAAACGCCCTGAAAGTGGCCAATCTGGATATCTGAGGGCGGCGCAAAGCGACGTTCTTGCCTAAATTCCGCCGTGATTACAGGGTTCTCTTAGCCCTCACGCGTGGAACCGTAAGGGCGGGTTGAACCATGGCATCACGTTCGGGCAAGGGCGACAGCCGCCGTCGGGTGGACGTTCCCAGCGCAGACCGCAGGGGAACGCAGCGCCGGGGTAAATCTAAATCATCCGTGTTCACCAAAAAACCAAAAAAGTCGTCTAAAAAAGCTCCTCCTAGGAAGGATTCCCTGGAAAAAGGGAATTCTCTACTAGGTGCTTTCGTGAAATGGGTGGTGCTGGCGATCATCTGGGGCAGCATCGCACTGGGCGGAGTCCTCGGCTGGTATGTCCTCGACCCACCTGATGTTGATAAACTTTCGGCGACCACACGGCGTCCCAGTATCACTCTTCTCGACCGCACGGGCGAGGTCATTGCCACCTATGGCGACCTCTACGGCCAACCCGTCCAGGCCAGCGAGATGCCGCAGAACCTGATTAAGGCCGTTCTTGCCACCGAGGACCGGCGTTTCTTCAGCCATTTCGGTCTTGACGTAATTGGGCTAACGCGAGCTATGTGGGTGAACCTCAAGAGCGGCCGCATTATCCAGGGCGGCAGCACTATTACCCAGCAAATCGCCAAGAATCTGTTCCTCACGCCTGAACGCACCATCAAGCGCAAGATTCGAGAAAGCGTGCTGAGCCTGTGGTTAGAACACAGGTTCACCAAGGAACAATTGCTAACTATTTATCTCAATCGGGTCTATCTGGGAGCCGGCACCTATGGCGTGGAGGCCGCTGCAGCCAAATACTTCGGCAAAAGTGCCCGCAATCTAGGTCTGTATGAATCGGCGCTGATTGCAGGATTGCTGAAGGCGCCGTCGCGCTTCACCCCCACCCACAACCCCGAGCTTTCAGAGCGCCGCACTGCCCAAGTCCTAGTCAACATGGTAGCGGCGGGCTTTCTCACGCCCGATCAGGTGGAAAAGGCGAAACACACCAAGCCAAAACTGGAGATCCACAAGGCCCCACCGCGTAGCACGCGCTATTTCGTTGACTGGCTCCTTCCCCGTATCGAAGGATATATCGGCCTCACCGACTATGATCTGGTGGTCTCCACTACTCTGGACAGAACCCTACAGAAAAGTGCAGAAACTAACCTAGTCGAGCTGTCTGAGAAAGAAGGTATCCAAGCCGATGCCCGTCAGGCGGCGCTAATCGTGCTCAGCCCCGACGGTGCCGTAAGAGCTATGGTGGGTGGGCGCGATTACGGCGATAGCCAGTTCAACCGTACTACCCAAGCCAAGCGCCAGCCCGGCTCCGCCTTCAAGCTTCCCGTTTATCTAGCGGGGCTGGAAAGCGGCTTGAGCCCCGAAGATACCTTTCAAGACGCACCGGTAACGGTTGGTGACTGGAGCCCCCGCAACTATAGCGGCAAATACGTGGGTGCAGTGTCCCTGAAGGAGGCACTAGCCCGTTCTATCAACACAGTGGCGGTGCGAGTGAGTGAACATTCGGGTCGAAACCGCGTGCGCAATGTGGCACGGCGGCTGGGTATTATATCGAATCTTCCGGAAGGCCCAGCGCTCGCATTGGGCACCGCCGGGGTGACCCTGATAGAAATGACGGGGGCCTACGCGGCGCTGGCTAATGAGGGAGAAGGCGTGTGGCCCTATGGCATCCGGGAAATCCGCAGCGGCGAAGGCGAGCTTCTCCACCGTCGTGCTGGTTCCGGCCCAGGACGGGTGATTGCCCCTGGCAACGTGGCACGACTCCATGACATGCTGGGCGCAGTAATCACTCTAGGCACAGGAAAGACAGCACAAATCGGCCGCCCGGTGGCCGGTAAAACTGGCACCAGCCAGGACTTCCGGGACGCCTGGTTCATCGGCTACAGCACCGAACTCGTCACCGGGGTGTGGTTCGGTAATGACAATAATACACCCATGGCAAAGGTAACTGGAGGCGGTCTACCGGCTCGACTGTGGCGGGAGTTCATGCTGGCGGCCCATAAAGGACTGGCCCCGCGCCCGCTTCCGGGTGCACATTTTGTATTAGAAACGCCGGAGGCTTTTTCCACGCCCGCCGGGATCACCGTGGACGCTGAGGCAAAGGCCGAGGAGATACCTCCTGGTGGAAAACCCCAGCCAAGGCTTGGCTTCTGGGACCAACTTATAATGGGAATCGGCATCGGAAGATAGTGGTGTCGGTCTATCCGAATCAACCTCTGTCAATGAGGTGGATGAAGGAACCCATTACCTTCCCTGAACGCAACCCGGCGGTTCCAAGCGACGCGCCACGGGCGTCATAACAGGTAAACAGAGCGTCCCCCGGGCCTTCCTCTACAATCCCCGCATAGTGGAATTCGTGACCACGGAAAAGGGCGTTTTTCCCTCCCAGCGCCGTCTTCGCCGTCAGACGCGCCTCACGGTAGCCCAGATGTAGGGTACACTCGGCGAATGTGGTGGAAAGTGGCAGAAGCCCCGTCATTGTGTGTTTTTTGCCCGCTCCGTCCATAAGCGTCTTGCCCAGCACCATATAACCGCCACATTCGCCAAATACCGCCGCACCCCGTTCGGCGGCATCTTTCAGGCCACTACGGAAGCACTCGCCACTAGCCAGTTTTCCCGCATATAGTTCGGGATAACCGCCAGGCAAATAAACGGCGTCTGCTGCCCCGTCCGGTGATTCGTCAGCCAGAGGCGAGAAGAAGGCGAGTTCGGAACCGGCCCCGCGCCAGCCCTCTAAGAGCGCCGTATAGGAAAAGGAAAAGGCCTCGTCCCGGGCTACGGCGATGCGCTGGCCCAGAGGGGGGACTAAGAGTGGGGCAAGAGCCGACGGTCCTTCTTTCACTATTCGCGCCGGCCTCGCCAAGGCGATCAAGGAGTCTGTGTCCACATAGGTAGCAATGCCCTTGGCAGCAACCCCCAGAAACGCCTCGAGGCGGGGGTGTTCCGTCGCCTGAACCAAGCCAAGATGGCGTTCAGGAAGGGCAAATGCGTGATCGTGGGGTAAGTAGCCGAGAACGGGTATATGCGGCAAGCCTGAGGCCATCGTTTCGCGCAGAATTTCCGCATGGCGTGAGCCACCTACATTGTTAAAGACTACACCCGCCACATCTATATCGCCGCGTTGCGTAGCGAAGCCTCTCACCACCGCCGCCGCCGAAGCTCCCTGACGGCGGACGTCCACCACCAGCAGTACCGGCCAGCCCGCATGTGCCGCCAGATCCGCGCTCGATCCTGCGTCGCTGGCAGCGCCGTCAAATAACCCCATAACCCCCTCGCACACCAACAGCTGCGCGTCACGCCCTATGTTGCGGATAAGGCAGTCCAGACTTTCCCCGCGCATGGCCCAAGGATCGAGATTGACGCAGGAACGGCCAGTAGCGGCGGTGTGAAAGGTGGGATCGATATAGTCAGGGCCAATCTTGGCAGACGCTACCGTCACACCTGAATCCTTCAAATGCCGCAGCAGACCTAAGGTAAGAACGGTCTTGCCGCTGCCGCTAGCCGGCGCGGCGATGATCAGGCCCGGAGGTATCATGTCGGAGGTGTCATATGCACGCCGTCACAGATGTTGTTCCATAACCATCATCATGTTTTCCGGCGTTGTGCCGTAGAAAAAATTAGTGATGTAACTGCCGTCGGGCGCCATCAGGTAGATGAGCGCCGTATGGTCCATCAGATAGTCATCATCACCCGTATCGGCTTTAGATCGGGCGTAATAGACGCGAAAACCCTTCGCTATTTTAGTGATTTCTTCGGGAGTGCCCGTAAAGACAAGCAAGCGAGGATGAAAGGAGGCAGCATACTCTTTCAAGCGCTCTGCCGTGTCGCGCGCAGGATCGATGGTGACAAAGGCAGGAACCACCTTCTCACTTTCCTCACCCAGCAGATCCACCGCTAGGCTCATATCACGCAGGATAGTGGGGCAGACGTCGGGGCAGAAGGTATAGCCGAAGGTAACGAGCAAGAACTTACCTGTCACGGCATCGCCCCCTCCCCTATGGCCATACTGGTCGGAAAGAATGATGGGGACGCCGATACGGACCTCCTCGCCCTCCCGTGGTGGCGGCCCACCAAACAGGGCCCAGACCATCACGATCAGAGCCACCGCCAGAAAGATGAAGACGGAAGGTCTGCCCCAGAGTCCTATCCGTTTCGTCATTCGCTCTCCCCTTTTTCCAAGGGGTTGGGGTCGAGGCGCTTGCCGGTAGTGGCTCCCAGCCAGTCGAGACCATCACGCAGTCTCACCACTGGCCCCACCACAAATAAGGCCGGCGGCTTGAGCCTGCTTTCCCTGACCGCCTGCGAACATTCCTCGAGGGTAGATATGAGCACCCGCTGGTCGGCCGTCGTCGCCTTGGAAACGACGGCCACCGGCTCGTCCTTGCTCCGGCCCGCGGTCATCAGGTGCTTGACGATGTCGTCAAGATGGGTAAGCGGCATATAGAAAACAATGACCGGCGACGTGCGGGCCAGCGCCTCCCAGTCTATGACGTCTGGAAGGTTGCCACCGGCCATATGGCCGGTAACGAAGGTGACGATAGAGTTGATCTCGCGGTGGGTAGCGGGAATCCCGGCGTAAGCCAGCCCACCGATGCCGGAAGTAACTCCGGGAACCAGCCGAAAAGGCACTCCAGCAGCCACTAAGGCCAGGGCCTCTTCGCCGCCGCGGGCGAAGACGAAAGGGTCGCCGCCTTTCAGGCGCAATACCCGTAATCCCTCGCCCGCTAGTTTCACCAGCAGGCGGGAAATATCGGGCTGGGTCGGCGAGGGACGGCCACCGCGTTTTCCCGCGAATTCAAGCCGTGCATCCTTATTCGCCAGTTCAAGTATTTTGAGGTCCACCAGCGCGTCGTAGACAATGACATCAGCGTGTTGCAGAGCATGAAGGGCATAAAGAGAGAGCAGGCCGGGATCGCCAGGCCCCGCCCCCACCAGCCACACCCAACCCGGCTCAAAGGATGCAAGCTCAAGGGAAAGTCCCTGTTTAATGATTTTCGGCTGTTCGTCCATAAAGTGCCTTCCCGAGATCTCATATCGCAGGGCGCAGTCTATCCGTGACGGGGGCTTCGGAAAAGGTCCAGTAAGCGGCTTTCGGCCTCGTGACAGGATGGCTAGACTGGTGCCCATGTCGAGACGACCACACAAGAACCTGCGCAAAGGCTACGCTACAGGGGCGTGCGCCGCCGCCGCTGCTGCGGCAGCCTTTGAGGCGCTTCTCAGCGGACGTTTCCCGGATCCTGTCACCATTACCCTACCGCGTGGTGAACGCGTTTCCTTCCCTCTTTCCACGAGGGAGAAGGGAGAGGACACCGGAGGCGCTCATGCCATAGCAGGCATCATCAAGAATGCCGGAGACGATCCAGATGTCACCCATGGCGTAGAAATCCGTGCCAAAGTACAGTTGCGAAAAAGGGGAGGCGGTATAGTGTTTCGCGCCGGGAAAGGCGTGGGCAAGGTCACACGGCCTGGCCTAGCGCTGGAGGTTGGGGAGCCTGCCATCAATCCAGTGCCACGCGAAATGATGTGTAAGGAGATTACCGCCGTCGCCAAGAGCCATGGCGTATCTCATGATGCAACTATCACCGTTTCCGTACCCGGCGGCGAAAAACTGGCGAAGAAAACCCTCAATGAACGGCTTGGTATCGTCGGTGGACTGTCCATCCTCGGCACCACGGGCATCGTCATTCCCTATTCCTGTGCGGCTTGGATCGAGGCCATTCACCGCAGTGTGGACGTGGCTAGAGCCAGCGGGATCCTCCATATCGCGGCAAGCACCGGTCGCACCTCGGAACGCGCAGTGCAGCGGCTATACACGCTGCAAGACGCCGCACTTATAGAAATGGGGAATTTCGCAGGTGGGCTACTTAAATACCTACGCCGTTACCCAGTGCCGAGGCTCACTCTAGCTGGGGGATTCTCCAAGATGTCAAAACTAGCAGCGGGCCATCTCGACCTTCATTCGAGGTGTTCCAGGGTGGATTTAGCTGGGCTTTCCACCCACCTTATGGAAATGGGCGCAAAGGAAGAGGCCATTTCTGCTCTGCCTACAGCATCCACCGGGGCGTTCCTGAATTTTGCACAAGCACGGAACCTGCCCTTGGCCGACCGCATCGCAGGAGAAGCTCGGCATGTTGCACTTGACGCTCTGGACACCGATGGCGAGACATCGGATATGCTGGTGGAAGTAACTATTTTCGATCGCGGCGGTAAGCTGGTGGGTCGCGCCGGAGGGTGACTTAGTTTTCGGAAGAGGGAACGCGGAAATGACAAAGACCTTGTTGATTCTGGGAGGAACGGCCGAAGCGGGCGAACTGGCGCGCAGGGTAACGGCGACCCATGGCGAGACGCTCCGGGTCATCACGTCGCTTGCCGGAAGGAGCGAGGCTGCGGAAAGTCAGAGTAACTGTATTCCTGGAGAGGTTCGTATCGGTGGGTTCGGTGGCCCACAGGGCCTAGGGACGTATCTGAAACAACAGAAGGTGGACTGGCTCATTGACGCCACCCACCCCTTTGCCGCCACCATTTCACGGAACGTGCGGCTTGCCTGTGAAACACAAGATGTGGAGCGAATCATTTTCGACCGCCCAGCATGGAGGAAACAGCCTGGAGATCAATGGGCAGAGCTTCCCGATATGATTGCTATGGTCGAATCCCTGCCTTGGGTAGAGCGGCGCGTGTTTCTGACCGTGGGCGCGAGCAACCTGGAGGCCTTTGCCCGGCTGCGCCGGCCGGGTCAGCCGAAATCATGGTTTCTGGTGCGCCTCATTTCCCCCCCCAAGAGACCGCTTCCGCTGGGAACGAAGGGAAAGGATTACGAGGTTGTCCTAGGGCGAGGCCCCTTTAGCCTGGACGAGGAGCGGGCACTAATAAGGCACCACCGCATTAATATTTTAGTGGCGAAGATGAGCGGCGGTGAAGCCACAGAAGCCAAGATCATCGCTGCTCGCGAGGCTAAAATTCCCGTCTTCTTTCTCTCGCGGCCTTTACCCGAATCCGGACTCAGACTAGGAAGAATGGAGGATGTACTAGCCTGGCTGGATGTGCGTACATAGCGACTTGACGAAACCGCCTCCGACCGGTGTTAATAGGAATAATTTCCAAGGCTTGGATAGAATAGTAATGCGTAATTTTGTCGTGGCTCTTGTGGGACTGGCGCTACTTTGCCCTGCCTCCGTAGCAGCGCTGGAAAGTGATATTTTCCCCGAGCTAGTTTATATCACCGCTGTCCGCGAAGACGACGTGGAGAGGGTGAAAAGTTTTCTAGAGCGTGGCTATGACGTAAACAGGGTGGACGGCAAGGGGCTGGCCCCGCTTTTCTACGCCGCCAAGAACGGCAGCGTGGACATGACAAAAGCCCTGCTCCATTACCGTGCCAAGGTCAATCTCAAGGACGGATTCGGCAACACGCCGCTGATCTGGGCTTGTGAGCGTGGCCATACGGATGTGGTAGAAATCCTGCTCAAGGCCGGCTCCGATATCGACATTCAGAACCGCAACGGCTTTACCCCTTTGATGCGGGCCATCGAGACTGGACATAGACAAACGGTGGAACTTCTCATCGAAAAAGGCAGTGACCTAACACTTCAGGACTTCACCGGACGCGATATTCAGATGCTGACCGATATCAGCCGCAATCAGCGAATCAAAAAAATCGTCGCGAAAGCTCTCCATGGTAACTAGACGCCCGAAAACGGAAAAAGGCTATTCCTTTGGCCGCATGATGTGGCTGTGGCTAGGATCGTAGAGACGGCTGTCGTCGAAACCTTCCCCGCCCACGGCGGGTCCCACGATAATGAGGGCGGTGCGTGTGATCCCGGCCTTTTTAACGGCGTCACGGATGGTGGCCAGCGTGCCCCGGATGATGGTTTCGTCGGGCCAGCTCACCCGCCACGCCACCGCCACCGGGCAGGTCTCCCCGTAGAGCGGGATCAGGTCCCGCACCAGGACAGCTAGATTGTTGATGGAAAGGTGGATAGCCAGGGTGGCACCGCTTTTCCCCAGTGTTTTTAGGTCCTCGCTCTCAGGCATAGGAGAGGATTTAACTGAGGTGCGGGTAAGAATCACCGTTTGGCACACCCCCGGTAGAGTAAGCTCGGTTTTCATAGCCGCCGCCGCGGCGGCAAAGGAAGGCACACCGGGGGTTACGTCATAAGGAATAGAAAGGTCATTGAGGCGGCGCATCTGTTCAGCGATGGCCCCGTAGAGGGAGGGATCGCCGGAATGGACCCGCGCCACATCCACCCCGCGTTCATGGGCCTCCTGGATGGTCTCGATGATCTTGTCCAGGGTCAGAGACGCACTGTCTATAACCTTGGCGTCTTGCGCGGCCTCAGCCACCACCTCTTGCGGCACTAGGGAACCGGCATAGAGCACCAGCCCGCATTCGCGGATCAGTTCAAGGCCGCGCACCGTGATGAGGTCAGGTGCACCGGGCCCGGCGCCTATGAAGTGGACGGTCATGTCAGCCCGCGCTTCTTTGCCTGTCCGCGCTTGGCGCATCTGCCGGCTTTTCCTTGTCGCCGTAGCCGCGCGGCGTATAGACCCACAGGCTCTCACCCCGCTGTACGGCCACTGTGTGGCTGTTGCCCACCAGGACCAGCGTCAACATGTCGGCCTGGGATGTAGTCAGGGACTCCAAGGTAGTCACCGTGACCTCTTCGCCTTGACGCCCGAGGTTGCGAGCCAACACCACCGGGGTGTCCGTCGGGCGGTTGGAAAGCAGGATGTCCCTCGCCTCCTCCAGAAGGTCACAGCGGTGCCTGGAAACCGGATTGTAGAAAGCCACCACGAAATCTCCTTCCGCAGCCGCCCGCACCCGTTTTGTGATATCCTCGCGGGGGGTTAGGAGATCGGAAAGGGAAATGGCGCAGAAATCGTGACCCAGCGGTGCGCCGATACGGGCAGCGGCGGCCTGAAAGGCGGAAATGCCGGGCACCACCGTCACCTTGACCCGGCTCCAGTCTTCCCTTTCCCCGCGGTGGAGAAGCTCGAACACCAGGGAGGCCATGGCGTAGATACCGGCATCCCCCGAAGAAATGAGCGCCACCCGCCGCCCCGAAGCCGCCAGATCGAGGGCGGCGCGCACCCGTTCCTCTTCTTCCCCCAGAGGGAAGGCATGACGTCGTGTCCGGGCCGTGGTTTCGGCCACAAGATCGAGATAGAGATCATAGCCCACCACGTCATCGGCTCGGCTCAGGGCCGCATTCGCTTCCGGCGTGCGCCAGTCCTCCGCACCAGGACCGATACCGATCACCGCCAGCTCACCCCGGGGGGCGCCAATTACATGAGCATCCAGAGGCGAGGTGGCCAGGGCCAGAGCGCAGGTGGCACGGGCCGATTTGGCCTTGGGTATGACCAGTTCGCTTCCCTCGCCCGCCGCCGCCAGCGCCGCGGCCTCGCAAACGCCGTGACAGCCGGTCTCGCGGAACACCACCGGCGAGGAAGTTTGCAGACGCGGGGCCTGGGCCTCCAGCGACGGTGCATCGAAGAACCGGGCCGGAACACCTAGAGACTCGGCCAAGACATGCACCGCCGTCTCGTCTGATTTGAGGTCAATGGAACAGACACAGGCCACGGCCAAGGGGCTCAAGTCGTGTTCGGCCAAGGTCTTCGTCACCAGTGCTTCCAGTTCCGCCGGTTCCGTCTGGCGCTCGCAGCCCACTCCCAGCGCCAGCACCGGTGGATGGAAGAGAAGCTCGCCGTCGCCGGGCGGCGTGGCTTCGGCGCCGATCCGGATGGAAAGGGGCGCATCATCGTGAAAATCTAGACCCGATCCGGTGAGCCAGCCGCCGTCTAAAACATCACACCGGAGCGCTACTTTCTCCCCGGCCAAAAGTGCCGCCGTCAGGGTCTTAGTCATCTCGCGGTTGGCCACGCGCCAACCTAGCGGCGGCATATCCAGCGCCAAGCCCTGCCGCAACTCGCTCGCCGTGGTCACGGCGGCGATGCCGCCCGTCTGTTCCGCCAGAAACACCGCCAGAGAATTGCCGCCGCAATGCCCGCCTAGCAGAGATACGGCGACGCTCCCGTCCTCCGCCAGTGCTACCACCGGCGGATCCTTGATCTTGTCGTCAAGGCAGGGCGCTATGGTACGGACGAGAATCCCCGCTGCGCAAAGGCCGATGATGGGGCGACCACGGACAAACAGGTCCCGCATATGGCCACCGAGATCGCTGAAAACTGTATCGGCTTCAGCCACGCGCGGTGCATATCCGTGAACCTCCGCGCTGGGCAGAGCGGACGCTAGACGGCAGGCGAGGGTGTGTCCGTCCCGGGTCAAAACCAGAAAAACCGCGCCTTCGGGAAATTGGTGATGATCTGCCGTCATGGGGGTGTCCCTTCCCGATTATGAAGGAGGATCATGGAGAAATAGGAGGCGGAGTCCGCGTCCACTTCAGCGAGAGGTAGAACGCGCTCTTCTACCATGGAGACCCGCTCCACGTAGCGGGCCTTTTCTACCATGCCGAGGCGGCTGAGAAGCCCATACAGCTTGGCAAAATGCCGCCCCACCTTGACGATGACAGCGGCATCGAAGCCTTCCAGCCGGGCGGCAATGATATCCTCGTCCAAGGTCGCTGGGACCAAGGCAAGACAGTCATTGCCCGTAGTAAGGGCCAGTTTCGCCGCGGCTGACCCCGCCGCCATGGCAGACACGCCGGGCACAACTTCCACTTGGAAGCGGCGGCCAAGCCGGGCGAAGAGATACTGGAAGGAGCCATAGAGGAAGGGATCACCAAGACACAGTAGGGCCACGTCACGCCCCGCATCCAGATGTTCCGCAACCTCCTCGGCAGCTAGGTCGTAAGCGGCTTCCGCTGGCTGACGATTTTTCTCATAGGTAGTGCGGATGACAATTTCGGCCTGTTCCCCAGGCAAATGGGGTCCAGCGATACGCCGTGCCAAGCCCTTGCCCTTCAAGGGCGCGGGATAGGCTAACACCGGCACGGCGCGCAGGTATTTTAGGGCTTTGAGAGTAATCAATTCCGGATCGCCAGGACCGATGCCGAGACCGTAGAGGGTGCCAGAAGTGGGACTCATGAGGCCTTCTCCACTACGAGCTGGATCACGGGATGCTTGTCATACCACCCCAGGGAGGTATTACCTGGTCCGGATTCGGCATGGGATAATGCGATACGGGTGAGCCGTCCACCCTCGGTGCGGAAGAAAGCAGCGAGGCGTTCTTGGCCTTTTTCTGTCACCGTGTTAGCCACCAGCCGCCCACCTGGCTTCAGCACTCCCCAGCAGGTTTCTAGCAGGCCGTTTCCGGAGACACCGCCGCCCACGAAGATCGCATCGGGCGGGGCAAGGCCGGCTAGTGCTTGTGGTGCCTCGCCTGTAATCACTTCGATGTGGGGCACGCCCAAAGCTTCGGCATTTGCCGCAACCCGTCCAGCACGCGCAGGGTCGCGCTCCACCGCCACAGCTCGGGATGTGGGCTCAGCGCGCAGCCATTCGATGGCGATGGCACCGCTACCGGCGCCCACATCCCACAACAATGCCCCAGGCAGAGGTGCAAGAGCTGCCAGGGTGGCCGAACGCACCGTCTGCTTGGTCAGCTGTCCGTCATTGAGGAAGGCTTCATCAGGTAGGCCGGGGACCCGGGGCAGGACGGGTGTGCCTTTTTCAATGCGGCATTCAACAGCTATGGTATTGAGATCGTGACAGGGAGCGTTATCCCAACCCTCAGCGGTGCCGTCGCGACGCTCCTCATGGGGGCCGCCGAGCCGCGCCAGTATGGTGAGACGGCTGGGGCCATAGCCCTTGTCCCGCAAGGCCGCAGCCACGGCGTCCGGGGTCGTGCCGTCCTCGGCGAAGATGAGCAACCGCGCGCCGGGGTGCAGATGAACGTTAAGGAGAGAAAGCGGCCTGCCGTGCAGAGTCATGGTTTCCACTTCAGCCCGGGACCAGCCCAGCCGCGCGCAGGCTAAGGAAAACGCCCCGGCGGCGGGAAATATTGCCATCTCCTCGGCACTAAAACGCTGTGCCAGGGTCACACCAACGCCGTAATCCATAGGATCGCCGCTGGCCAGCACCACCACACGCTTGTCGCGATGGCCGGCGATGGCGTCAAGGGAGTCGGAGAAAGGCGTGCCCCAGACCAGTTTCTCGGCCGTGGAGGAGGAGATGAAGGCCAGATGTCGCGCCCCGCCCACCAGCACATCAGCCTCTTCCACGTATTGTTTGCAGCGGGGAGATAGTCCATCGAGTCCATCTTCACCAATGCCGATAACCCGTAGCCAGGGAGAGACCGTCATGGGCCCGCCCGCGTCACCGGCTGGTGGGCCTGCTGGACACGGGCCAAGGCATTGAGGGCGGCGACGGCCAGGGCCGAGCCCCCAAAACGACCACGCAGGGTAAGACAGGCCAGCCCGTGCGACGGAGCCTCGGCAATCAACGCCTCTTTGGATTCGGCCGCGCCCACATAGCCCACGGGAAAGCCGAGGATAAGGGCCGGTGGCGGCGCGCCTTCCGCGAGCAGCTCCAGCAGCCGGAAGAGAGCCGTGGGCGCATTGCCGATAACCGCGATGGCCCCGTCCAGATGGTCCAGCCAGTGGTCCAGTGCCGCCGCCGAACGGGTGATCCCTCCCGCCTTGGCCCGTTCCTCCACGCCGTCCTCCAACAGGGTGCAGATCACCTCATTGCCTGCTGTCAGGCGCGAGCCGTCGATGCCCTGGACCACCATGCTTGCGTCACAGAGAATGGGCGCGCCGGATTCAAGGGCACCTATCCCCGCCGCTGCCACGTCGCCGCACCAAACCAGGTCGAGCGCGATGTCCGGTAGGGCGCAGGCATGCACCAATCGCATAGCCACGGGCCGCAGGCTTTCGGGAATGCCTGAGAAATCCACCTCCTCACCGATGATCTCGAAGGAACGGCGGGTGATGTCCTCGGGGCGGCGCAGGTAATCGAAGTTCATCTAGGCGGATTCCTTTGCCGGATCATGGTCGTGGGCGTGGTCGTGGCCGGTACCGATGCCGCGCACATGGTGGTGGTGCCCGGCCTGAGGCTGGCCCTTGGAGTCCTCGAATCCCACTACCTGTTCGCGATATTTGCATAGCAAGCAGTTCATGGCGTTGTCGCCCTCGGCGATTCCAGTCACCCGCTCGGCCAGGGTATCAAGCACCCTGGGGTGGTCGTTGAGGTAGGAGGCAGCAACAAACTCCGTGTCCGGATGGCTGGACGCTACCTCGGCCATCTGGGCGTAGATGCGTTTCACTAATACCCCGGTAAAAAGGAAATAGGGAAAGACGATAATGCGCCGGAAGGACATAGCCGCCACCCGTTCCAGTCCTGCATTGACACGGGGGTAGGCAACGCCGCTGTAACAGGCCTCGGCCCAACCCAGATCCATCCCCTCCCACAGCATGCGGGAAACCTTAGAGATGTTAGAGTTAGCGTCGGGGTCGTTAGTGCCGCGCCCCACCACCATAAGCAAAGTATCGGCTACCGCCACACCGTCTCCAGTGGCTCCCATAGCGGTGGCAATGCGATCGCGGGCGGCCATAAGCAGTTTTGGTTCGATGGAAAGGTCGCGCCCACATGACAGGGAAACATTCGGATGGGAAGCGGCAAAACTATTTAACTCCCAAGGAATATCGTTCTTCACATGGCCGGCAGCGAAAAGCATGGCTGGCACCGCGAGAATCTCCGTCACCCCGCGCTTCACGAGCTTTTCCAGCCCTTCCTGGATGGTGGGCTTGGCAAACTCCAGGAAGCCCGACTCAACGTCGTATTGCGGTAGCCTCTCGCGCATACCCCGCGCCAGAGACTGAAATTCTGCCACTGCCTCTTCATCGCGGCTACCGTGGCCGCAGATCATCACGCCCGTTTTGCTCATTGATGCTGTTCCCTTCTTTGAGCCTTAAGTGGTGATCCATAGGCGAAGGTCATTTGCCGATTGACCGGAGGAACTCCAGCATACCATTCTCGGAAGATGACGGAGTTCGCCACCGCAAATACCCTTGCCAATCCACATCTCCTGCTTCTGCTTCTTGTCGCCCTTGCGGTGGAAGCTGTGGTGGGCGGTATGCCGCTGCTGTTCCGCATTGTGCCACACCCCGTGGTACTCACCGGAAAGCTCGTGGGCACCGTAGAGCGCCGCCTCAACCAAGAATTGCGCGGTGAAAAGGCGCGCCTTGTTCGCGGCTTTTTGGTGGTAGTGGTGATGGTGGCCTTGGCCGCCGGAGCTGGTTACGCCATTACCGGGATCGCCCATGATATCGCCCATGGCTGGCTGCTTGAGATATTTTTCGTGGTGGCACTGGTAGCCCAGCGCAGCTTGTATACCTCTGTGCGCAAAGTGGAGCTGACCTTGCGGGCAGGCGGCCTTGCCGCGGGACGTAGTGCCGTCAGCCATATTGTCGGCCGCAATCCGGATTCTCTCGATGAATGTGGAGTGGCCCGTGCGGCGGTGGAATCCTGCGCCGAGAATTTCTCCGACGGGGTGGTGGCGCCAGTTTTTTGGTATGCATTGCTCGGACTTCCCGGTTTGTTTGTCTACAAGACAGTCAACACCATGGATAGTATGATCGGACACAAGACCAAGCGGTATCTTTCCTTTGGCTACACCGCCGCAAAGCTGGACGATGTGATGAATTTCGCCCCCGCGCGGTTGGCTGGAGTAATCCTGGTAGCCGCTGCAGTCTTTGTGCCAATGGCTAATTCCGGCCGCGCTATCACCACCATGCTGCGCGACGCCAGAAACCATTCCTCGCCCAATGCAGGATGGCCTGAAGGCGCGGTGGCCGGGGCGCTGGACCTTTCCCTGGCGGGACCTCGCAATTACAGCGGCAAGGTGGTCAAGGACGGGTGGATCGGCGACGGTCGCACCAAGGTGACGGCTCAGGACATCCGCCACACGCTTTATCTCTATGCCATTGCCTGTCTGATCCAGATAGGCATTATCACCATCCTGTTGATGACGCGACTGACAGCACCGGGACAGCTCTCGCGGGAAGCGCAGACCATCCTCCATACCCTCAATGGACTGAAGAATCTGCTCTGAGGTTGTTGTGTCAACGCGCACGGGCAATCTCCAGCAGGCTGTCGAGATCAAGGCAAGCCCCGTACAGCCCAGCCAATTCGTCAAGGGCTTCCTCTACTCCTTGGGCGTAGGACAGATCCGCTCCCAGTCTCGCATTCAAACCCTTCAGATAGTCGCGGCGATAGGTGTCATCGGCGAAGAGACCGTGCAAGTAGCAGCCCTGGACCCGGCCATCGGCGGAGATGGCCCCACCCTGTTTTCCCCGTGGTAGAGACATGGGCCTCTTACAGTCAGGGCCGGAGGTCTCCCCCAAATGCATTTCATAGCCGCCATAGAGGGCTGCATCCCCGGCGTCATCGGTTCCCGTGGCCCGCAGCAAGGTCTTTTTTGCTATCATCACTGTCTTCACGTTAAGCAAGCCCAGTCCCCGCGTTGTTCCTGCCCGGCCTTCCAGGGCCTGTGGATCGGAAATAGCATGGCCTAGCATTTGGTAGCCCGCGCACAGCCCTAGCACCCGCCCGCCATGACGCAGATGGGCGTGAATATCCGTGTCCCAGCCCTGCTCCCGCAGGAAGGCCAGATCGGCCATGGTAGACTTGGAGCCGGGGATGAGGATGAGGTCGGCGTCCAGGGGTAAAGGAACCCCCGGTGGGATCATGTCCACCGCCACACCTGGTTCGGCGGCCAGCGGGTCGAAATCGTCGAAATTGGCAATACGTGGAAGGCGCGGCACAGCGATGCGTATTCCCGGGTGCGGCGCACCGGCGATGGAAGTGTTTTTGTTATCCAGGGCCATGCTGTCTTCGTCGGGCAGGCGGTGCACGGCCTCCGCATGGGGCAGAATACCGAGACAGGAAAGCCCTGTTTTTTCTTCAATAATGGTAAGGGCCGGACCAAACAAACGTTCATCGCCCCGGAACTTGTTGATCACATAGCCCTTCAAAAGCGCTCGTTCCTCCTCGGATAGAAGGGCGTGGGTCCCCACTAGGGCGGCGATAACGCCGCCGCGGTCAATATCGCCCACTAAAATCACCGGCACGTTTGCGGCACAGGCGAATCCCATATTAGCGATATCAGCACCACGCAGGTTCACCTCCGCTGGGCTACCTGCACCTTCCACCAAAACAAGATCGGCGCCACGCCCCAGTGCATCGAAACTCTCCATGACCCGGGATAGGAGCTCCGGCTTTTGCTTGTGGTAGTCGCGGGCCGAGATGCTACCTTCCACCTGTCCCTGAACCACAAGTTGGGATCCGGTTTCAGACTGGGGTTTGAGCAGGATAGGGTTCATATGCACCGATTCCGCCACCCCGCAAGCAAGGGCTTGAAGCGCTTGGGCACGACCGATTTCCCCACCATCAGCAGTGACGGAAGCGTTATTGGACATATTCTGGGGCTTGAATGGGCGCACCCGAAGGCCGCGCCGCGCAAAGGCTCGGCCTAGCCCTGCCACCAGCAGAGATTTGCCCACATTGGAGCCGGTGCCTTGAACCATCAGAGTGGGAACGCGTGCGGCGTTTTCTTTGTTATTTCCTCCTTGTCCACCCATGGGGAGGCTATTGGTTCCCCAGAAGGGAACGCAGCTTGTCGGCATCGGTGGAGGAGTGTTTTTTTTGCACTACGATTTCGGTGACACTGGTGCGGCTGCCGTAGAATTCCTCGTTGAGGTCCTCGCGCCCATGGATCAATGCCCCCTCGAAGGAAACCCCGGCATAGACCCCCCGCGGGCGGGAGAAGGCATAGATATCGGCAAGTTGAGCCGTGGTAGCGGCCTCAGCGCCAAGTCCCACCGTCCCCACGGCCACGCTCAAATCAGCGCCAAGTTTTACTTCCTGGTCGATGATGGATTCGATGCCGCGATCGGTCATGATAGCTAGTATGGTTTCCGAATCCTGGCCACCAAACTGCAGACCGACGCTCATTGCTCCCATGGTGAAAAAAGCGGGATAACCCCAAGTTCCATCGCTATTGCGTGCCAGCAGCACGCCATTGCCGCCCTCGACGCCATAGAAGAACCCGACTTTTAGTAGGCTGGGGAAGATGAGCACACCCCTGGCGTCGTTCAGCAAGGCTTGAAGCGTGTGATAGTCAGGATTATTGAGCAGGTTGCCGAGCGCAATCTCGGACTTGATGACCAGTTCCTTGGCATCGTTCCCCGCCCGCGCATCGGTGGGAACGGAGACCATAAGGCCTAAAAGGAGAAAAATGGACAAAAACCGCCGAGGGGTGTTTATCGTTCCGATCATGTGTTTGGCTCCCTTTGTAGTCATGGTTGGATTAAAGAATGAGCCCTAGAATTCGACGCCCGGCTGGGCCTTTACTCCCCCGCGGAAGGGGTGTTTGACGAGCGTCATTTCGGTCACGAGATCAGCGGCCTCGACTAGTTCCGGTTTGACGTTACGCCCGGTGACCACCACATGCAGCCCCGGACGCCGGGATACGAGAACGTCGATTACCTCGTTTGGGTCGAGGTAATCATAGCGCAAGGCGATGTTCATTTCGTCGAGAATCACCATGGCGTATGTGGGATTGGCGATCATCTCTTTGGCGGCCTCCCAGGCGGCTTTCACCGCGGCGATGTCGCGCTCCTTGTCCTGGGTTTCCCAGGTAAAACCCTCGCCAAGCGCCTTGAAGGTCACAAGCTCGGGGAAGGTCTCCAGAACCCGGCGCTCGCCGGTATCCCAGACCCCCTTGATGAACTGGACCACGCCCACACGCATGTCATGGCCCACGCAGCGCAGCGCCATGCCGAAGGCGGCCGATGATTTGCCCTTGCCGGGGCCGGTATGGACCATGAGCAGTCCCTTTGCCTCGGTTTTGCCGGTCAGTTTCTTGTCGTGAAGCGCCTTGCGCTTTTCCATCTTCGCCTTGTGACCGGTGCTGTCGTTGGAACTCATGGCGTCACGACCTCCCCGTTCATCTGTTGCGCCCCCACCATTCCCGTCAGGCCCACAAGCCTGTGGTAGGCAGCGTTGGACCGGGGCCGCCACAGCCCACGCTCCAATGCTTCCATCAGCTTGGCACTCATTTCCCTCAGGGCCGCAGGGTTAGTTTTCTCCATGAAGCCGCGCACGTTATCATCTTGAATATAGGCATTAAATACGGCATCAAAATGATGATCTTTTACAGCATGGGCGGTAGCCGCAAAGGCAAAGAGGTAATCCACCGTCGCCGCCATTTCAAAAGCTCCCCTGTAGCCGTGGCGCATGACTCCGGCAATCCATTTGGGATTGACTACGCGAGCCCGCACCACGCGGCCGATTTCTTCTTCTAGTGTGCGAACTTTGGGTTGTTCAGGCCGCGAATGATCGTTGTGAAACATAGCCGGAACCTTGCCAGACACATGACGCACAGCCACTGCGAGACCACCCTCAAACTGGTAATAATCGTCGCTGTCCAGAAGATCGTGTTCGCGGTTATCCTGATTTTGCAGAACAGCCTCAATCCCGGCAAGGCGAGTCTCAAACAGGGCGTGCTCCGCCGCGCCCTTGGCTCCGCCACCATAGGCGTAGCCACCCCAGGCGATATAGGCCCGTGCCAGGTCGGCGTCAGTTTCCCAGCCGCGCTCGTCCATGAGCGCCTGAAGCCCCGCACCATAGGCGCCCGGCTTGGAGCCAAAGACACGGGCGGCGGCGCGAGAAAGGGCGATATCTTTTTCCTCCCCTCGCATCACCATGGCGGCAGCCTCGTCGCACACATGGGCGGCTAAGGGGTTGTCCTGCTGCGTCTCATCCAGCGCCGCCACGGCGCGGGTGGCGGAATCGAAAAGGTTGATGAGTCCGGGGAAAGCATCGCGGAAGAGCCCGGAAATACGCAGGGTCACATCCACCCGGGGGCGGCCAAGCACCGATACGGGTATAATCTCGAACCCAGTGACGCGTCGTGAGGTAGGCTCCCATTGGGGCTGCACCCCCATTAGGGCTAGCGCCTGGGCAATATCATCGCCGCCGGTGCGCATATTGCTGGTCCCCCAAGCGCTCAAAGCTAGACGCCGTGGCCAGTTCCCGTGTTCCTGGGAAAAACGTTCCAACAGGAGGGTGGCCGACTTCCAACCTAAGGCCCAGGCCGCCGGCGTGGGCACCACGCGGGTATCAACCGAGTAGAAGTTGCGCCCCGTAGGCAGCACGTCGGGCCGCCCCCGGGTGGGGGCCCCCGATGGCCCCGGGATCACGAAACGCCCATCGAGCCCGGCCAGAAGGCCGGTAATTTCGGCGTTACCACAGGCCATAACAGCGGGACGCAGGATTTCTTCCATATAATCGAGCACCACCGCAGTGCGGGACCACGTCTTCGCCGGTTTTGCCTTCCCCGCCACAAGGCGAAGAGCCAGAGATTCCAGCCGCTCTACTGTATCGCCATTACTGCGCCAGACATTATTTTCGTCCAACACATCAGGACGCGGACCGTTCCAAGCTGCGGCCATGTCACAGTCCAGAGGATCAAAAGACAGTCCCAAATCGGCCGCCAGAGCGCGGGTCAGAGAGGCATCGGCATCTTCGCTATGGCCTCGCGGATTACGTAACAGAGCTACCAGAAGGTCGGTAAGTTGGCCGTTTTCCGGCGACCGGCCGAAGATGTGCAGGCCGTCCCTGATCTGCATTTCCTTCAGTTCACAGAGATAGGTGTCCAGTTTTTTAAGGGCCTCTTCTTCGTCGTCATTCGTGCTGATGCCGCAATCGGTATCGAGTCCGGTCATCGAAAGACGTTCCAAGATTTCCCTGCGCAACAAGACGAGGCGGCGGGGATCGAGTCCGGCGGCCTCGTAATATTCATCCACCAATTGTTCTAGTTCCGCCAGTGCACCGTAGCTTTCGGCCCGGGTCAGTGGCGGGGTGAGATGGTCAATGATCACCGCTCCAGTGCGACGTTTAGCTTGGCTACCCTCGCCAGGGTCATTGACAATAAAGGGGTATAGGTGGGGCACAGACCCGAATGCCGCCTCTGGGAAACATGTCTCGGATAGCGCCAACGCCTTGCCCGGCAGCCATTCGAGGTTGCCGTGCTTTCCCATATGGACCACCGCATGGGCCGTAAATTTACCGCGCAGCCAAGCATAAAAAGCGAAATAGCCGTGGGGCGGCACCAGGTCGGGGCTGTGATAGCTAGCGGCGGGATCTATGTTATAGCCACGCGCTGGTTGCAGACCCACGGCCACCTTGCCGAAGCGAAGCACGGAAATGGCGAAGGCCTGGTTCCCACCGAGAAAGAAGGGGTCTTGTTCCGCCCCGCCCCAGCGTTCCGTGACCTGTTGGCGTAGCGTCTCGGGCAAGGTAGCAAAGAAGGCCGTATAATCAGCGAGAGAAAGGGTTTCGCTGATGTTCCTAGCGGCCAAATCGGAGAAATCATTGGTGGGACCGGCGGAAATCTGCGCTACAAGTGACGCCCCGTCTTCGGGTAGGGATTCTGTAGCGTATCCAGCGTCTTTCAGGGCGCGGAGCACGTTTACGACGCTCGTCGGGGTATCCAGCCCAACACCGTTGCCGAGCCGTCCATCGCGATTGGGATAGTTGGCCAACACCAGAGCAATGCGACGCTCCTGCGCCGGCATCCTCCTCAATTCCACCCAAGCGCGGGCAAGATCGGCACAAAATGCCACCCGGTCGGCCAGTGGCTCATGAACCACCAGATCGCATTGGGTAGCCTCGTCACGCCGGGCACACCCCTTAAAGGAAACAGCGCGGGTGAAGAGGCGCCCGTCCACTTCAGGCAGCACCACGCTCATGGCCATGTCGCGGGCGTTCATACCTGTGTATCCCTCTTGCCAGGCCTCGCGTGTGCCGCCGCTGAACGCCACTTGTAAAACCGGACAGTCGGCGAAATCGAAGGGCGTGTCCGCCCTTGCCCCTCCAGGAACCGAGAGGGCGAAGCCGGTGGCGTTTACCACCACATGGGGGGGTGCGGCGCGCAGAAGCCGATCGACGGTGGCGGCAGCCACCGGATCCCTGAGACCAGCAACGTAGATAGGCAGGGGGTTGAGGCCGCGTTGGGCCAGCGCCGTTATCAGGGCTTCCACCGGCCTAGTGTCAGCGGCCTGTACCAACGCTCGGTAGAACAGGAGCGCGACCACGGGCTGTTCCGGAACCCACGCCGCGCGCAGGTCGTCCAGTGTGGGTTGGTCGTAGCCCGGCCAGTAAAGCCCGGCGCGCAGTAGCGGCATCGGTTCCTGCCAGGAACTCGCCTGGCCAATGAGACTGGCAGCAAAACGTAGGAAATTGACAGCGTTTTCCACTCCGCCCTGCACGCAGTACTGCCACAGACGGTGGATCTCTTCTGGTGAAAGGGTTGAGAGGGCGGCTAGTTCGGCATCGGGCTGGTCGTCGCCGGGCAGCAAGGCCAAGGCCACGCCCTTCCGTCGCGAAGCGCTTGTCAGTTCCTCTACACCGTAGGACCAGTATCCCCTGCCACCCAGGAGTCTTACGATTACTAGTTTTGCCTTTTCGATCACGGACCCCACATAAAGATCCACCGAAAGGTTGTGGGACAAGTTCATGAGATTGGCCAACCGCAGGGAGGGAGGACCCTCTCCTCTTTTGTAAAGTAGGTCCCGTGCCGCTACGAGCGAGGCGAGATCACTGTCTGCAGCGGAGAGAACCACCACATCGCCGGGACTCTGGTCGAGGTCCACGGCTTGCACGCCATCGCTGATGCCTCCTGGTTGTGCCGCAAGTAAATGCATGGCTCAGCCGCCTATTACCATCTTGGCGATGGCTTCGCGGTCCAACCCCCTCAGACCGATTACCACTAGCGCGCCGTCACGGCTTTCTCCATCGCCCCAGGGACGGTCGAAATAATGGTGAAGGCGCGTGCCCACCCCCTGCACCGCCAACCGCATAGTCTTGTCCGCCACCTCGGCAAAACCCTTGACGCGTAGAATGTCATGGGCGGCGGTAGCCTCTCGCAGATGGAAGATCAGTTCTTCCACGTCGTTCAGAGGGGAAAGAGCCAAGGTAAAACTCTCAAAATCGTTGTGATCGTGTCCTTCCGAACTGTCATGGACCGAAGACCGGGCGTTGAGGTCGTCCTCCGCCGCTGCGCCCAATCCCAGGATAATGCGGGGCTCAATCTGGCCTTCCCGGGTGGTAATCACCTTCACCCCAGGGCGCAGGTCCACGGCCAGATTCCGTTGTACCTTTTCCAGATCCTCTGCCACAAGGAGATCGGCCTTGTTGAGGATCACCAGATCGGCGCAGGTTAGCTGGTCGCCGAAGACTTCTTCCAGCGGATTATCGTGGTCGAGCATGGGATCGGCGGAGCGCTGGCGGGCCACGGCCTCCGGATCGTTTGCAAAACGTCCGGCGGCTACGGCGGCGGCGTCGATTACTGTGATGACGCCATCCACGGTGACGCAGGACCGCACCTCCGGCCAAGTAAAGGCCTTGACCAATGGCTTGGGCAGCGCCAGCCCCGAGGTCTCGATGATGATGTGCTCAGGAGGAGCTTCCCGGTCCATTAGCGCCGTGATGGTGGGAAGAAAATCGTCAGCCACGGTACAGCAGATACAGCCGTTGGCGAGTTCTACGATATCGTCTTCGGCGCAACCCGGCATCCCGCACGCCTTCTTTCCCCCGGTCATGCCGTCACCGCCCAGAAGCATCTCGCGGTCAATACCGAGATCGCCGAACTCGTTGATAATGAGAGCCAGCCGCCTTCCTTCCACGTGGGCAAGAAGATGGCGGATAATGGTGGTTTTTCCGGACCCAAGAAAACCCGTGATGACGGTTGCCTGAATCTTCATGTCATTCCTTCACTAAGGTTGGGTCTTTGAGAACGCTGGGCAACCCCGCCACCATAAACACCACTCGGTCGGCACATGCCGTAAGCCTTTGGTGAAGCAGTCCCACATGATCGCGAAAGGCGCGGGCGGTAGCGTTTTCCGGGACGATGCCTAGCCCCACCTCGTTGGAGATAAAGACAACTGCGCCAGCGAGCCGAGGTAGGATTGTTTCCAAGGTGTTGATTTCAACCTCTACATCACGTCCAGCATCCATCAAATTGGAGAGCCAGAGAGTGAGGCAATCCACGAGAACGGGTGTTTCTGGGCTGGCTTTCTCGAGAAGCGCATCGGCCAGAGCCAGCGGTTCCTCGATAGTGGTCCAATCCCCGCCGCGCCGCGACCGGTGATGTTCAATACGCGCGCACATTTCTGGATCGGCCTGGGCTTGGGAAGCATCTGCGGTAGCCAGATAGACGGCGCGTCCCTGCGACGCCATGCACACAAGGTTTTCAGCATAGCTGCTTTTGCCTGAACGCACCCCACCAAGAATTAGGGTCACGGCGTGAAGGGCGCGCGCTTGTTGTAGGGAAATAGATGCCAGCATACGGCACGAACCTCCACCCGAGGGTCACTTACAGCCTGAACAAACCGGGGAGGTCTCCTGGCTCGGGATAGTTTACAAACGCGACACCTTCCCGGCCCCTGTGGCCAGTGGCATATTTCTCGCGCAAACACCCTTACAGTTGCGGGGGCAGCGCCGGCTTTGTGAAAAAAGACGGGGTCATGCCGCCTTCGCACTTCACCGGACTTCCCTGTCCCGGTTTGATTCTGGTGAACCTAACATGTCTCGAGGACGTAGGCCAGCAATGGGAAAATTTTATTCTCCGACGATCATGTTCATTAAAACTTGATGTTCAATATGGAATTTACATATTAAAAACAAACAATAATATTGCATTAGTGAGCCTATACAGGCCTGCCAATAGATTTGCCGTCAAACAGCCCCGAGATTGACCCCGTTGATGCACCACTGAATGGGCTTGCCGGGAGCAACAAGACGGTTGATTCTGGTCATAGATAAATTATCCACGGCAAAGCCGAGGGCTTGTTCCGGCCCGCAGTCGAGGGCAAGGGCCAGTGCCGCACGGATAACGCCGCCATGGGCAAAGACAATCCGTTCTTTTTGGATATAGTCCCGGGACAGAGTTTCCACGGCTCGCCCTACACGGTCTATCACCTGAGTAAAGCTCTCGCCTTGGGGTGGAAGAGCCGATCCCGGCATTTTCCAGAACAGTTCGTTTTCACGGGGGAATTGTTGTGCCATTTCATCATGGGTAAATCCCTGCCAGAGACCAAAATCTTGCTCGGCAAAATTCAACTCTACCAGAGGCTCGGCGTCATGACCCATAACCTTCGCTAAGGCTGCGGCCGTTTGGTGGGCACGTTTCAACGGACTGGTTATCCACAAGGCATCATGCGGTAGGCGTGAAGCCAAACCCTCCAGGGCGCACATATCAGAAACATCGGCGTCAACATCCATTTGCCCAAAAATGCGGCCCCGGCGATCGGCAACAGGCGCATGGCGCAGCCACCACCAACGGGTGATTTCGGAGGTTTCACCACTCATAGAGCGGCTGCGGCCACCAACAAGACAGCTATCTCGCAGGCCTGCTGGGCGGTGCCCAGGACATCACCGGTATATCCCCCGATCATACGCCGCGCCAGCGCCATTACTGCTAAAGCAGAGATGGCGGCAGCGAGAAGCGCAAGAAAACCCACCAAGGGCCCGAGAAAGAGAAGAGCAAGCGCCGAGCTCAGGGCAACTGCGGCATAGACCCGGTCCTGGTTCGGCCGTCCCACGGTGAACGCTAGACCACTACGGCGCGCCGGTTTCATGTTCCAGGCTATAACCGGTAGGCTAGCACGCGAAACGGACAACGCCGCAATAAGAACAGCGGTGACCTGTCCCGGTCCGGCAAAAGAAGCCAGAACGGCCACACGAATACCCACTGAAAAAATCAGAGCCAGTACGCCATAGGTGCCGATGAGGCTATCGTGCATGATAGTGAGACGTTTTTTTCGATCATAGCCGCCAATAAACCCATCCACGGTGTCGGCCAAAGCATCCTCGTGCATGGCACCGGAAAGAACCACAATCGCCACCAGGGCCAAAATAGCCGACGGTAACGAGGACAGGCCAAGCCCAGCGGCGACCAAGAAGGTCACCCCCCCGGAAATGCCAAGTCCCGCACCCACCAGAGGAAAGGCTCGCATGGAGGCAGCCACCGCGCCTTTTCCCGCCTTTTCCCCCCTGCCCAAAGGAATTCGAGTAAGAAACCTCGTGGCCAGACAAAGATCATCCCGCCATCCGGAGAGAATCTTCCTCCCCTCGGCAGCGTTGAAAATGGGATCGTCATTCTCGTCTGGCTTGAGCCTGGTCGTATCTGGCGGGAGAGAAGACTTTTTCCTTGCAACCATAATCGGAATCCTCGATGGGAACTTGTCGGTAAGAAGCTAGATTACGGGATTGTTTCTGGACAAAAATGTTTATAAGACAGATAGGCGTTCCCGCCAATTTAATCCTTTTCTTTGTCCGTGGGCCTACTCAATTCCATGACACAGACACAGCCTCCCGCACACTTCGATGATATCCGCGCCCTTGCAACATCTTTGCCCGCGGCTAATGGGGGAGCAATGGAGAATGCCTGCAAATGGGAAGCTACCCTTACCAAGCCAGCGGGAGCACTGGGCCGCCTGGAAGCGCTCAGCAAGTGGCTCTGCGCCTGGCAGGGTAGCCATCCCCCACGCGCTGAGCGGCCCCTGCTTTGTGTATTCGCCGGCAACCACGGAGTAGCCCAGCAGGGCGTTTCGGCCTATCCGGCGGAGGTAACAGCGCAAATGGTGCGTAACTTCATCGATGGCGGCGCGGCTATCAATCAGCTGTGCGAGCAGGCGAAGGTGGAAATGCGGGTCCATGAAATGGCGCTGGAGAAGCCGACCCAGGATTTCACCCGAGAACCTGCGCTGGATGAGGCCCAGTGTATGGAGGCCCTAACCTATGGCATGGCATCAGTGGATGAGGACGTGGATGTGCTCTGCCTTGGTGAGATGGGGATCGCCAACACTACCTCCGCCGCGGCTTTGTGCGCGGCCCTGTTCGGCGGCAAAGGTACGGATTGGGTAGGGCCGGGAACTGGCATAGCGGGTAAGGGCCTGCGCCATAAAGCAGGCGTAGTGGACAAAGCCTTGGCCCACCACCATGATCATCTGCAAGATCCCCTGGAGGTGCTGCAGCGTCTGGGAGGCCATGAACTGGCAGCTCTTACCGGCGCCGTTCTCTCCGCCCGCCTTTTATCGATACCGGTGCTGCTTGACGGCTTTACCTGCACCGCCGCCGCCGCAGTTCTTTACGGGCTTGACGGGGGGGCACTGGATCATTGTCTGGTAGGCCATGTCTCTGCCGAGCCGGGACACCGGCGGTTGCTGGAGAAAATCCACAAGAAGCCGCTTCTCGATCTCGGCATGCGGCTAGGAGAGGGCACCGGTGCCATTCTTGCCTTGGGGCTCGTGAAATCGGCGGTAGCCTGTCATACGGGTATGGCGAGCTTCGAAGAAGCCGGGGTCAGCACCAGGAAGGCCGTCGATGACGGCAAAACCGAGTGAGGCTGTGACGATGGCGTGCCACGGATGGATTTTCGGAGTTGTTCTCTGCGTTTCCTTGTGGGCCGAGGCCGTCCTCCCTGTCGAGGCTGGGGAACTGCGCGTGAACGTAGAGGGTCTACGTAACAGCGACGGCCTTGTGCGGCTTGCCCTTTACAACCTGCCCGAAAGCTTTCCTGTCAGCGATAAAGCCTATACTTTTTCCAACGTGCCCATACCCGATAAAGGTCTAAGCGTGTTGTTTCCCGATCTACCCCCTGGGGAATACGCCCTGGCCCTGTTTCACGACGAGGATGGCGACAACGTCTTCGACAAGGGGTTTCTAGGCCTGCCTCTGGAAGGGTTCGGGTTCAGCAATGATGCCTCGGTTTTTTTCTCGGCCCCCAGTTTCAGCGCTGCCGCCGTGACGGTTGGCGAAGAACTCACCACCATCACTGTCCATGTGAGATACTAGTCACAGGATTCATCCAGAGAGCGGAGGGAAGATGGCGGACCATAAAACTGTGGGCGATTTCATCCAGACTTTCGTGCCCTGGCCCCCCCCTGGGAAGAAGGACAGAATCCGCCTGCACACACTGGTGCGTATCCGCTGGGTGGCAGTGGCTGGACAACTTAATGCCCTAGTGGTGGTCCATTATTTTCTGGGCTATCCCCTCCCCATCGTTCCAGCCCTTGTCCTGATCCTGGCCTCGGGCCTTCTGAACCTGACCATAATCAGCGGGCAAATCAGTGGGCACCCCCTTCAAACCTGGCTTAGCGACGGGAAAGCGGCGATCCAACTGGGCCTCGATACAATACAGTTGAGCCTGCTGCTGTTCCTCACTGGAGGCTTGATTAATCCTTTTGCAGTGCTGATTCTCGCGCCGATTACCATTTCGGCTACCGTTTTGTCACGACGCAGCACCATCATATTGGGGATTCTGTCAATAACGTGTATTTCCTTGCTCGCTTTCTGGTATCTCCCCCTGCCCATTCCACCGGAAATTTTTTACATTCCACCCGTCTATATCACCGGCATATGGGCGGCCCTGTTAACAGCCATCATCCTTCTCGCCACCTATAACTGGTACCTCGCGGAAAGCGGACGCCGTATGTCGCAGGCGCTTTCCGACACGCAGACAGCCCTAGCGAGAGAGCAGCGGCTTTCCGCCATGGGCGGGGTGGCGACAGCGGTGGCACATGAACTAGGAAGCCCGTTGAACACCATCTCCGTGGTGGCGAAAGAAATCAATAATGACATTCCCGATGATTCCCCCTTGGCAGAGGATGTGAGCCTCCTTGTCAGCCAGAGCGAACGTTGCCGGGAAATTCTGGCCGCGCTAGCCCAACGGCCTAAAGATAGCGAAAAATCGGTCCTGCATTCTTTACCCATCTCGGGAATAGTTGCGGCGGCGACCGAGCCTTATATGAATACATTCGTCGATGTAGTCCTTAAAAATAAGGCTGAGGATTCGGCCCCCGGAGAGGCGGCGTCTTCCGAACCCTTGATAAAACAAAGTCCAGAATTCATACACGGTCTGGGTGGGCTGGTGCATAATGCCGTAGATTTTGCCAACAAGCGCGTTGTGGTCCTGACACGCTGGGACGACACGGAAGTGACAGTGGAAATGCTTGACGATGGCCCCGGATTTCCACAATACATCATCCAGCGTCTGGGTGACCCTTATTTATCCACGCGTTCAAGCGCAGAGGGGCATATGGGGCTGGGAATTTTCATTTCCCAAACCTTGCTGGGACGAACCGGTGCTGTGTTATCTTTCAGCAACCGCCAGAATGGAGGGGCTCTGGTTACGGTAAAATGGCCACGGTGGCGCTTGAAACGCCTGGGTACTTCCTGAGAGTTAATGTGACGGGGAACAGACTTTTTGATGATGCGAATGGGTGACAAACAAAATATGGAACACGGTGCGGATCGTCCAGGCCCCAATGCCGAAGAACGTCGTCTCCTGATCCTAGATGACGATGAGCCCCTGCGCCTGAGACTGGCGAAAGCCATGGAAAAGCGAGGCTTTGCCGTCTCCCTAGCGGGAAGCGTCGGTGAGGCCATGAAAATAGCGTCAAGACAGGTCCACGATTACGCTTTGCTGGACCTTCGGCTTGAAGACGGCAGCGGGCTGGAAGTGGTGACGGCTCTCCATGATTCCAATCCCGGTATCAAGATCGTTATGCTCACCGGCTTCGGCAACATCGCCACGGCTGTCTCGGCCGTCAAGGCAGGTGCTATCGATTATCTGCCAAAACCCGTGGATGCCGACGTTATCGAGAAAACACTTCTTGCCGATCCTAATTCCCTACCACCACCAGTCGATAAGCCTATGTCGGCGAACCGGGTGCGTTGGGAACATATCCAGAGAGTCTTTGAGCAATGCGATCGCAATGTCTCGGAAACGGCGCGGCGTCTCAATATGCACCGGCGTACCCTACAGCGAGTTCTCAACAAACACGCACCGAAATAACTTCTTCTGCAAAGCATTCGATCACGGCATAGTCAAACGCGTTACACTTTTCAGGTATGACCTTGGAACAGATGCATTCACAAAAACGGGTTCTGGTCACAGGCGGGGCGGGATTTCTGGGATCGCATCTGTGCGAGCGCCTTTTGGACGGCGGCCATGACGTTCTGTGCGTGGACAATTTTTTTACCGGCATCAGGGACAATGTTCAGGATCTTGTTACAAACTCCCATTTCGAGCTTATGCGTCATGACGTGACTTTTCCGCTTTATGTAGAGGTGGACCAAATCTACAATCTAGCCTGTCCGGCCTCGCCCATCCATTACCAGCACGATCCCGTACAGACCACCAAAACAAGCGTTCACGGCGCCATCAACATGCTGGGGCTTGCTAAACGGACGGCGGCAAAAATTTTTCAAGCCTCCACCAGCGAAGTCTACGGCGATCCTGAGATCCATCCCCAGGACGAAACTTATCGCGGCCGGGTCAACCCCATCGGACCCCGTGCCTGTTACGATGAGGGGAAGAGATGCGCTGAGACCCTGTTCTTCGATTACTACCACCAGCACAAACTTTCTATCTGCGTGGCACGTATTTTCAACACTTACGGACCACGTATGCTCCCCAATGACGGACGGGTGGTCTCCAATTTCATGGTCCAGGCCTTACGAGGAGAGGATATCACCCTTTACGGAGACGGCGAACAGACCCGTTCCTTCTGTTTCGTGGACGATATGATCGAAGGTATCATCAAGCTCATGAATGCACCCGATGACATACCCGGCCCCATAAATCTCGGCAACCCGTACGAGATTACCATCAGGGAACTGGCGGAAACTATTATTTCCCTGAGTGGGACGAAATCAAAATTGGTGACAAAACCGCTGCCCAAGGACGACCCCATGCAACGATGTCCGGACATTACACTAGCGAGAGAAAGACTGGACTGGACACCTTCGGTTCCCCTGGAGGAAGGCCTGAAACGTACCATAGACTATTTCGACCGACTCCTAGCCTCGGAGGCCGCAGCGGACAGCTGAGCAGAGCTAAGGCCCGGTCGCATGTGCAGGATTTTAGAGCGGAGGCCGCGTTGGCGATTAGCCTAAATTGGGGTTAAGTTGGCCCCCTTTCACTGGCATAGGAAAGGAATCGTACCTGCAACAGAGGGATGGAGATGGACACGAAGGGTGATTTAAAAGCTTTCTTGACCACCAAATTCCAGGAGCATGAAGAGGTGGCGCGAGCCACGGCAAAGGCCATGGAAGGCCCTTTCTGTGAATTAGTGGCACTGTGTTCGGCGGCTATCAGTAATAACCACAAGCTGGTTTTCTTCGGTAATGGCGGAAGCGCTGCCGACGCCCAGCACTTGGCGGCGGAATTGTGCGGCCAATTTTCGCAGGACCGCACGCCGCTTCCCGGGCTGGCTCTGACCACTGACACCTCCGCTCTTACTGCTATTGGTAATGATTACGGCTTCGAACATATCTTTGCGCGCCAGATTCTCGCCCTTGGGCAGCCCGGTGACGTAGCTCTAGGCATCAGCACATCGGGAACCAGTGCTAATGTCCTCCGCGGGCTGAAAGCCGCCCGAGAGGTGGGTATGGCCACGGTGGGCTTTGGCGGGGGCGATGGCGGCAAGTTGGGAATGGCTACTGATCTCCTCCTTATTGTTCCCTCCGCCATCACAGCTCGCATCCAGGAAATGCATATCACCTTGGGGCATCTTCTCTGTGCCGCCCTGGAGAAGGAACTGGGGCTCGTTTAGCCTGTTTATTTACGGTAGAGTTATCCTCCATGTCTGATATTTACGATCCTGTTGCTGCCATCGACCTGCTAGGCAATGCTAGGGTGCTTTGCATCGGTGACCTTATGCTTGACCGTTTTGTCATGGGTGATGTGGAGCGTATTTCTCCCGAAGCGCCCATACCCGTCTTTCGTGTGGGCAAAGAGATCAAGATGTTGGGTGGAGCCGGGAATGTGGCCCGTAATCTCTCAGCGCTGGGAACCATTACCGAATTTATAGCTACTGTGGGTGACGACACAGCGGCAAAGGAGGTGAAGGAGCTGTTCCGGGACGAACCCGCTACTACACCGCACCTCCTTGTGAACAAAGACCAGCCTACCTCCATCAAGACTCGTTTCGTGGCGGAGAACCAGCAAATGATGCGTGTCGACCGCGAAATTGTTCTTCCTCTTTCTCAGGAAAAGCAGAAAAAAATTCTGGATCTGGCGAACAAAGCCTTGAAAAGGTGCGGTGTTCTCGTGCTCTCGGATTATGGTAAGGGCGTACTGACGCCCAGTGGGGTCGAGAACCTTATCATCACCGCCGCGAAGGCGGAGCGGCCTGTGATCGTTGATCCCAAGGGGGATAACTTCACCTGTTACCGCGGCGCCAGCCTTATCACACCTAATTTACGCGAACTGGCCGCCGCCACCCACATGCCTGTTTCGAGCGATGAAGAAATCGCCACCGCCGCGTGCGCCATCATTGCCTCCTGTGGCGTGGATGCGGTGCTAGTAACGCGCAGCGCCGACGGCATGACTCTGGTGCGCAGCAGCGCCAAAAACACACCCGAGCATTTTGCCGGGGAGGCGAGGGAAGTATTTGATGTCTCAGGCGCAGGCGATACCGCCGTGGCGACGCTGGCAGCGGCGATAGCGGTGGGGGTGGACCTTTCCGATGCCGCTAGGCTCGCAAATGTGGCCGCCGGCATTTCCGTAGGCAAAGCCGGCACGGCGGTAGTGCATGGATCTGAACTTCTGGGCGCGCTGCGTCATCAGGACCTCCTGTCGGGAGAAGCCAAAATCGTATCGCTGGCCGAAGCCTTGGAGCGAGTCAGTCTTTGGCACAGTAAGGATTTAAAAATTGGTTTCACGAATGGCTGTTTCGACTTATTGCATCCGGGTCACATCTCTCTTCTGGATCAGGCGAAGGCCGCCTGTGACCGTCTTATCGTTGGGATCAACAGTGACTCATCCACGACTCGGCTAAAGGGAAGAGACCGCCCGGTACAGCCGGAATCAGCCCGGGAGACAGTTCTGGCATCCCTTGCTGCGGTTGATCTTGTGGTGGTGTTCTCGGAGGACACGCCTATCCGCATGATCGAGGCCATCCGTCCCGACGTTCTGATCAAGGGCGCGGACTACCATTTGGATGAGGTGGTGGGTGGAGATGTAGTCCAAAGTTATGGCGGCCGCATTCTTCTCGCTGAGATCGAGCCCGGTTACAGCACAACCTCCACCATAGAAAGAATAGCAAAATAATCTTTTCGTGATGGAGTGACAGTGCTGGCACAGATGCGTTCCACTGGCCGCGCCTTTCCGCTACAATACCCCTCCGAAGTAGCCGTGAGGCAGCGCCTTCTGGTAGGTATATACCCATGGGATTGCAGCCGAATTAAGCGGATAACGAGCACAGGATTTGATGACGATGGAGCTGGCTGCCTTGATGTTGGATGTGGATGGCACCATCGCGGAAAGCGAGGATGCCCACCGCGAGGCGTTCAATGCTGCATTCAAGGATTTCGGCGTAGCCTGGCACTGGGACGAAGCTATCTATCGTGATTTGCTGGGAATCAGCGGTGGACGGGAGCGGATTCGCCACTATATCAATCGCACCCATCCGGAAATGGCCTCGCGTCCAGACCTCTATAGTTTTATCGAAGCAATGCACAGGGCCAAAAGCCAGTTCTATGCTGAACTGGTGGAAGACAAGACCGTGAAAGTACGGCCTGGCATCATCCGTCTGCTATCAGAAGCACGGGAATGTGGCCTTCGTCTTGCCCTAGTAGGGTCGACAACGGAGGAAAATCTGCACACGCTTTTCGATAAGGCGTTGGGCAACGACGTTCTTTCCTTGTTCGAGGTTATCGGCGACGGCAACAAGGTTCCCGCCAAGAAGCCAGCCCCTGACATTTATAGCTGGGCCCTACAGGAGCTGGGCCTGCCCGCGGCCGCCTGCCTGGCTATCGAGGATTCCCCCAAAGGGCTACAGGCCAGTCTTGCTGCCGGGGTGCCCGCCATCGTCACCGTCAGCAGTTATACTGAGGGCGAAGACTTCATAGGCGCTACGGCCGTTCTAAGTGACCTTGGTGAACCGGACAAACCTTTTGAACTGATTTCGGGCGATGCTCACGGTGCGCGACACGTGACCGTAGACCTGCTCAGACAATGGTCAGAAGAAGCCCAGGCTACCAAGCTACCTACTTGAATAGGGTTGGAACCTTCTGGAGAACACTCCCCGGGGCATTGATATGCTTGGAAATGGGGTAGGAGTGCTGAGCCTATCCACTAGCAACAGTCCACGACGAAGCTTTTTTCCCACCGCCTGACGATATTTATTCTGTTTTGTGAAAAACTTTGAATAAACAGCCTTTATTGCAGAGAGAAGACCGCCCCGGAATACGTGCCTAGAGCGCCAAACCTTCGCGCCAAGCCGTCGTGCCCTTGCAAGAAGGGCAGATGCGTTCTCCGGGATGACGCGATGTAAACGCGTCCCGGCACATAAGACACTTCCTAGTCTTGACCTCATATTCTCGTTGAGGCTTGCTGTTCTTTTTTCTTGTGCGGACACTCATGTAATTCTGCTCCACCTTGCATTCCGACACAAAGCCGGCATGAAAGATACTAGGGAACAAACACTCCTGCCTCCGCACCGCAGAGACAGAAGAACCCACTGATCTAAAACGATATTTTGTGGCACGCAGTGTAGAAGCGCGCCAGTATTTAAGTAATATAAAATTTATTATTGCATTGCAATGTAATTTGCAGATTTGGGCGCCCTTTCTACAAATCGCTTGTGGCCACCTCAAGTGTGACGGTGGTCATATACCACCCCCATGTCTTGATCCGCACCGGACACTACGTCAGATTTATCTTCCCCCCAGCGCTGCGCAGTGCCACTTTCCAGACCAAACAGGTCGAGGATACGGCCCAGCGTGTGGTCCACCATTTGGTTCAAGGATTCTGGCTTCGCGTAGAACGCCGGCACCGGCGGGGCAATCACTGCACCCATATCAGATACATTGAGCATGTTACGCAGATGACCGCTGTGCAAGGGGGTTTCGCGCACAATGAGTACCAGCCGGCGGCGCTCTTTCAACGTCACATCTGCGGCACGAGCCAGCAGGGTTGAGCCCATCCCGGTAGCGATTTCCGCCAGCGACTTCATGGAACAGGGGGCCACCACCATACCTTTGGTGCGGAACGATCCGCTTGAAATCACCGCACCTATATTTCCGATGGGATGGGTAACATCGGCCAGAGCGCGCACATCCTTTGGCGCCAGGTCACTTTCGGTGGCAAGTACCAGCTCGGCCGGGCGAGTCATCACAAGATGGGTCTCCACCGGCAGATCGCGCAAAAGCTCCAGTAGTCGGATACCGTAGACCACACCCGACGCACCACTGATGCCTACGATCAGATGCTCTTTTTCCGCCATTTTGTCCTCTGTCTCTGTCCAGTCATGCCCAACAGTTGTATATATGCTAGCACGGCGCACGGATTAAAGAGAGCGTTGTGTCACGACTTACAGCGAAGAACGGAATAAAGATGCCCCCGGTCCGCTCTCACACAGCCAGAGACCACGCTAAATCCGGGGGCTTAGATGCGCGGTTTTTCAAAGACCACAATACGGTTGGAATTTGTGCCGCACGTATTGTTGCGAACGCCCCAGCAATTGGACGTCTTGGTAAAGTCTTGGGCGTTGATGAGGGCACAGACCGGATCGAGCCGGTGATCCATGGGAAGGGCCGCTGCCACCTCAAGAACCGCTTCTTCCAGGCGCACCTTTCCACGCCGCACCTCCCCCACCTCGAAGGCCATAAACCCGCCGGGGGAAAGGACACGAGCAAATTCCAAGAAAGCCGACTTCATGAACGCCGTCCACACCTCCAGTGACCTAAAAGCGGCGATCTCCAACCCGGAGGTATCGACGCCGTTAAACCAACAGCGCAACCAATTGTCCTTGTGATAATCCACGGTATCGAGGAAGGGTGGCGAGGTAACGATCAACGACACTAGGGAATCAGCGATCCTCGGTGTCTCCCGGGCCGACCCCGTGAACAGCGCCACCCGCCCTCGGCAGGCTTTTACATCTTTGACAATTTCAAGGTCACGCAACAGAGAACGGGTTTTTTTGAGAATCAGCGGTTTAATGGAGCGAAATTCCGGACGCTGCTTCCTTCTCGCATTGATCTTGCGCTGGGAGGCGACGGAAACAGCCTGGTTAGGTGGCATAGTGTAAACGGAGAAAAACCCGCTCGAGTGGCCAGTAAGCCGGCTAGTGGCCACCATACGAATCCAGTCGTCTACCTCATCGAGCGTTCCTTGGTTTTCGCGCGTCAGGAGATGGTCGCGGAGATTGGTAATCTGGCGCAGGGTTTTGGGATGATAAAAGACGTGCAAGCTGTCCTCCAACTCTACGGGACGATCCAGATCTAGTTCCTCAAGTCGCTCTTCCACCCGTGCCGCAGGGGGGGGGTGCAATCTTGGTTCCGTCAATAGACGGCACAAGGGATTAACGTCGCATCCTAGGGGAACCCGTCTATGCAGCAGGGCCTCGATCACCGTGGTGCCACGTCCCATAAAGGGGTCGTAAACAACGTCTCCGGGCGCGCTCAAGTGCTCTATAAAGAAAGCTGGAAGCTGGGGTTTGAAACAAGCACGGTAGGAAATTTCGTGAAGAGAGCCGGCATGGCGCTGGCGTGATGTCCAGAACTCGTTGGTGAAAACGGGAACATGGCCGAGACGGGATTCCCTGGTTTTGCCGCCAAAGGCCCGCCATGCAGCAACCTTATGCAGGAACGATTCCCGCAGGTCGGGAAATGCCATACCCCGGGACGGAGAAACGGATGATTCGCGGCGGCGAAGAACGGAATCCTGGTTCATGCGTTCCCCTGCAAAAAATGCTTGGAACGGGAAAATCGGCAATACTGTAGTACGGTTAGGTGGGAATTTCTAGCGCGACAAGTCAGAGCGCCCCATCAGATATTTATCCACCGCTCGGGCACACTGGCGTCCCTCGTGGATAGCCCAGACTACTAGTGATTGCCCGCGGCGCATGTCGCCAGCGGTGAAGACTTTGTCGAGAGAGGTTTGGTAGTTATCAGTGTCGGCAACCACATTGCTGCAGATGTCTAGTCCCACGCCAAGATCGGACAGCAGCCCCTCTTCCACAGGGTGCAGAAATCCCATAGCAAGCAAAATCAGGTCAGCCTTAAGTCTTGTAGCGCTGCCTTCCACCTCCTTCATGGTCAGACGGCCGTCCTTATCCGTTTCCCATTCCAGATGAATAATCTCTAACCCGGTGACGCGGCCGTCCTCCCCCTCGAAACGCTTGGTAGCGACGCTCCAGTCCCGTTCGCAGCCCTCCTCGTGGGAAGAGGAAGTGCGTAGTTTCAACGGCCAGTTGGGCCAGATAAGCGCTTTGTCTTCCATCTCCGGAGGCTTAGCGAGGATTTCCAACTGCACGACCGAAAGTGCCCCCTGGCGGTTGGAGGTACCGATACAGTCGGAACCAGTGTCGCCGCCGCCAATCACCACCACATGCTTACCTTCAGCGCTGATGGTATCCGAATCGGTAATAGTCTTTCCCTCATTACGGAGATTCTGCTGGCTGAGGAAGGGCATAGCGAAATGAATACCATCCAGATCACGGCCCGGAACCTCCAGATCACGTGGCTTCTCCGACCCGCCGGAAAGCACCACAGCGTCGAAGCCCACCATGAGATCAGCTGCCATCACATCCACACCCACATGGCAGTTGGTGCGGAAGGTGACGCCCTCATCGTACATCTGATCTACCCGGCGTTCCACAATATGCTTTTCCAGCTTGAAGTCGGGAATGCCGTAACGCAGGAGCCCACCGGGATTGCCGTTCTTTTCGAATACCGTCACCTCGTGACCAGCGCGAATGAGTTGCTGAGCGCAGGCCAAACCCGCTGGGCCGGAACCCACAACGGCAACAGTTTTCCCGGTTTTATCTTGTGACGGCTGCGGTGTGATCCAGCCTTCCCGCCAGCCATGCTCAGTAATGCTAAGTTCGATGTTCTTGATGGTTACAGGCTGGTTGATAATGTTGAGGGTGCAAGATTCCTCGCATGGCGCGGGGCAGATACGCCCCGTGAACTCGGGAAAATTGTTGGTGGAATGAAGAACCTCCAAGGCGCGGCGCCACTGTCCCCGATACACAAGATCGTTCCAGTCGGGGATGATGTTGTGGACCGGACAACCCTGGTGACAGAAGGGAATACCGCAATCCATGCAGCGCGCCGCCTGTTTGGTAAGGACTTCATCTTCTGGGGGAAAAGTAAACTCCCGGTAATTGGAGACGCGCTCGTCCGGCGGCAGTGAAGACACTCCCTGGCACTTGATTTCAAGAAAACCGGTGAGCTTACCCATAAGTGCGGTGTCCTTCTTTGGCTCCGGAGGAGTCCGCTGTGGCCCGCGCGTTTTCCATCTTCTTTAGAGCGCGGCGATAATCTATCGGTATAACCTTGACAAATTTGGGAAGGGAATCCTCCCAGTCGTCCAAGATATCGCGCGCCCGCATGCTTTTGGTATAGTGCAGGTGCCTCTTGATCAGGCAATGAAGCCGCGCCGCGTCGAAACGTGTCATATCGTGCATCAGGTCCACTAGGCTGTGGATTTCTGGGTCGTCGCCCTGACGGACGAAGTATTCTGGGACCTCATCTTCCTGCGCTATGGGTTCAAGCTCCACCATGGCGAGATTGCAGCGGTGCTCGAAATCACCGTCCTCGTCAAACACGTAGGCAATACCACCGCTCATGCCGGCGGCAAAATTGCGGCCAGTCCTACCCAGTACCACGACGATGCCACCAGTCATGTATTCGCAGCAATGGTCGCCCGCACCTTCGATGACTGCTACGGCTCCAGAATTGCGTATTGCTAAACGTTCCCCCGCCACACCACGGAAATAGCACTCGCCGGAAATAGCACCATAAAGAACGGTGTTACCAACTATGATGTTGTCTTCGGCAACGAGGGAGGATTCCTCCGGCGGGTAGATCACTAGACGCCCGCCGGAAAGTCCTTTGCCCACGTAGTCGTTGGCCTCTCCAGCCAGTTCCACCGAAATACCGTGGGCTAGGAAGGCACCGAAACTCTGCCCTGCGGTCCCGGCAAGATGAATACTGATGGTGTCTTCGGGCAGACCTTGGTGGCCGTAACGCTTGGCTACTTCACCAGAGAGCATGGCGCCAAAAGTGCGGTCAGTGTTGACAATAGGCATCTCGATCTTCACAGCTTCACCTTTTTCCAGGGCCGGTGCCGCCCGTTCCATGAGTTCGCGGTCGAGGATGTAGTGGATGTCGTGGGTTTGTTCTTCGCAATTGTATACGGCCACATCCGCCCCGGCTGTAGGCTTGTGAAGGATGCGTGAATAATCCAGCCCTTTGGTTTTCCAGTGGCCGATGGCATCATTCATGTCGAGAAGGTCGCTGCGGCCAATCATCTCGTGGAAGGTGTGGAAACCAATTTGCGCCATCAACTCTCGCACTTCCTCGGCCACAAAGAAGAAATAGTTGATCACGTGTTCGGGCTGGCCGGTAAAGCGTTTGCGCAGTTCTTGGTTCTGTGTAGCTATTCCCACCGGACAGGTGTTGAGATGGCATTTGCGCATCATGACACAGCCAGCTGCGATCAAAGGCGCAGTAGCAAAACCGAATTCGTCAGCACCAAGCATGGCGCCAATCACCACATCACGCCCAGTGCGTAGCCCGCCATCCGCCTGGACCGCGATGCGGCCCCGCAGCCTGTTGAGAACTAAGGTCTGATGAGTTTCGGCGAGACCGATCTCCCACGGAGAGCCCGCATGTTTAATGGAGGTCAAGGGCGACGCTCCGGTGCCACCATCGAAGCCGGCGATGGTTACATGATCGGCGCGCGCCTTGGCCACGCCCGCTGCCACCGTGCCCACACCCACCTCGGAAGCCAGCTTGACGCTTATGCGGGCGTTGTGATTGACGTTCTTTAAGTCGAAGATGAGCTGCGCCAAATCCTCGATAGAATAGATGTCGTGATGGGGCGGCGGAGAAATAAGGATCACACCGGGGGTGGAATGACGCACTCTGGCGATAACGGCGTTCACTTTGTAACCGGGGAGCTGGCCGCCCTCACCGGGTTTGGCGCCCTGACAGATCTTGATTTGGATGTCGTCGGCATTGACCAGATATTCGGCGGTAACACCAAAACGACCCGAGGCCACCTGTTTTATAGCTGAACACGCGGAATCGCCGTTTTCTAGTGGTTTGAAGCGTTCCGGCTCTTCGCCGCCCTCACCACTATTGGATTTACCGCCTATGCGGTTCATGGCAATCGCCATGGTGGTGTGGGCCTCCCTAGAAATAGAGCCGAAGGACATAGCCCCGGTGGCAAAACGTTTGACAATTTCGGATGCTGGCTCCACCTCCTCTAGTGGAACGGGTTTGCCCGCCGAACCCAGCTTCATAAGCCCGCGCAGGGTCATCACGCGTTCATCTTGTTCGTTCACCAGTGCCGTGAACTTACGATATTTATCGGGAAGGCTTCCGCGCACAGCATGCTGAAGGTTGGCAATGGTCTCCGGCGACCACATGTGGTCTTCGCCACGCAAGCGAAAGGCGTATTCACCACCCACATCCAGGAAATCACGATAGATATGGGCATCGCCATAGGCTTGGCGATGACGTTCCAGCGTTTCTTCGATCACCTCGGCCAGACCCACACCTTCAACGATAGTGGAGGTTCCCGTGAAATAGGAAGAAACAAATTCGCTTGACAGTCCCACGGCATCAAAAATCTGTGCCCCGCAATAAGATTGGTAAGTGGAGATCCCCATTTTCGACATGATTTTCAAGATTGCCTTGTTGGCGGCCTTGATATAGTGCCGGTGTACGTCGGCTTCAGAGAGATTGCACTCGCCCTCCTGTTCCAAACCGGCGTGGATCGCAGATAGGCTCTCAAAGACAAGATAGGGGTTAATGGCCTCGGCGCCGTACCCTGCCAGAACCGCAAGGTGGTGCAGTTCTCGGGCCTCGCCGGTTTCGATCACCAGCCCGGTGCGCGTCCGCAGCCCCATATTGATGAGGTGATGATGTACCGCCGAGACGGCGAGAAGCGCCGGCAGGGCCACATGAGCTTCGTCCATGCTGCGATCGGATAGGACCAGCACGTTGACGCCGCTCTCAACAGCGTGTTGCGCCTTCTCGCATAGTTCCGCAAGGCCCACCTCCATCCCCGCTGCCCCCTTGTCGGCTAGGGTGCATATGTCCAGAGTAAGAGACCTAAAATGGCCGTCTGTCCTAAGCTCGATATGGCGGAGTTTCTCAGTATCAGCGTTGGTGAGGATGGGCTGACGCACCTCGAGCCGCATATGCCCACCACCGTCGCTGGACCCCAGCAGGTTGGGACGGGGCCCGATGAAGGAGGCCAGCGACATCACCAGTTCCTCGCGTATGGGGTCAATGGCCGGGTTCGTGACCTGGGCAAAGCACTGCTTGAAATAGGTGTAGAGCAATTTCGGCTTTGACGAGAGAACCGAAAGCGGGGTGTCTGTGCCCATGGAACCCGTAGGCTCTATTCCCGCCAGAGCCATGGGCTTGAGGAAGACCGTGATATCCTCCTGGGTATAGCCGAAGGCCTGCTGGCGGTCGAGAAGGGCCTCTGGATCGGGGGTCGGGAGTTGTCCTCCGTTGTCACCGTCAAGGTCTTCGAGACGGAACTGGGTGGCGTCAAGCCAGTCCTGATAGGGCTTGGCCGCCGCCAACTCGGCTTTTACCTTCTCATCATCAATAATGCGACCCTCCTCGAGGTCGATGAGGAACATCTTGCCCGGCTGTAGGCGCCATTTCTTGACGATTTTTTCTTCGGGAACCGTCAGCACTCCCATTTCTGAGGCCAGCATTACTAAATCATCATCGGTAACGTAATAGCGTGCTGGCCGAAGACCGTTACGGTCCAGAGTGGCACCAATCTGCTTCCCGTCGGTAAAAGCAATGGCGGCGGGACCGTCCCAAGGCTCCATAATCCCTGCGTAATATTCGTAAAAAGCCCGCCGCGTCTCATCCATCAGAGGATTCCCGGACCAAGATTCAGGAATCAGCAGCATCATAGCGTGGGACAGGGAATAGCCCCCCGCCACAAGAAGCTCCAGAGCGTTGTCGATACAGGCGGAATCGGACTGGCCCTCAGCGATGAGAGGCCAGATCTTGTCGAGATCGTCGCCAAGAAGCTCCGAAACCATGGAGCGGCGGCGCGCATTCATCCAGTTAAGATTACCGCGCAGAGTGTTGATCTCGCCGTTATGGCAGAGAATCCGAAAAGGCTGGGCTAGGCTCCAGGTGGGAAAGGTATTGGTGGAAAAGCGCTGATGCACCAGGGCCAGAGCCGAAACCATGCGTTCGTCGGTGAGGTCCTTATAAAAGGACCGCACCTGATGGGACAGCACCATACCCTTGAACAGTAGAGTCCGTGACGAGAAGGAGGGGATGTAGAAGTTTTCCATACCTTTTATTTGACCCACCAGTTCAGCAGCGGAGTTTTCTAGTTGCTTGCGAATAACGAAAAGCCTGCGCTCAAATGCATCCTGGTCGGGACAGGACTCGCCACGCCCCACAAAAAGCTGGCGGATAATGGGTTCGGTAGCTCTAACGCTTTCCCCGATATCGCTGTTGTCCACCGGCACATCGCGCCAGCCCAACACCTTCTGCCCTTCGAAAACGATGAACTGTTCCAACAAGGATTCGCATTTTTTCCGCGCCGCAGGATCGTGTGGTGGCAGGAATAACATGGCCACGCCGTATTCGCCTTCCGGCGGCAAATCGATCCCGGTGGCAACGCATTCGGCACGCAGGAAGGCATCTGGCATCTGAATCAGGATCCCCGCCCCGTCACCGGCCTTGGGGTCGGCCCCCACGGCACCACGATGGGTGAGATTCTCGAGGATGGTCAGCCCCTGACGGATGATTTCGTGGCTTTTCACGTTCTTGATATTGGCCACAAAACCGATGCCACAGGAATCATGCTCATTCCGCGGATCGTAAAGCCCCTGTGGGGGCGGCAGGGCGGAGTGGGTTTTTTTACTAGTCAAAACTGTAAAGCCATTCGTCGTTGTTTCATCCCCTTACAGCGGCCCTGAAAAGAGTTGTGCCGCACCTCACGCGCAAGCCACCAAAGTTTTTACATATATGGGTTTTCCGAGGCATCGAGCCGCGCATGGGCCGCACAAACTAACGGAGAATGGTGAAAATCGCAAAGCCTTGCGTAACCCTCTACGGTAAGGAAATTATCCTCAAGAAGTATCTACGTGCCGCCGTTAAACTGCGGTGTAATGTCACGGCTGTAAAAAATTTTATAGATCAATGGGTTGTTACATGTATGTTGGCGTCATGACATCGCATAATGTTCAAAACTCCGAAAAACCGCCTCTGGCGGGTGCTTCCCCCATAGGGCACAACTCCGCCGCTTGCACTGTGCGAGTGGAATTACGCCTGTTTAACAGCCTCGCCCGCTATAACGGCAGTAGCGGACATAGCCGTCACATGGAACTGGAAGCAGGAGATACCGTGGGTGATATTCTCCGCCGTCTCGGTATCCCACCTGACGAAGTCTTTCTGGTTCTTGTCAATGGGTGCGATATCACGCCACGACTGAATGGCGGACCACGCCTAGGCTTTACCGTGGATGAAGGCGACGTGGTGGCCCTGTCTGGCCCCGTCCCCTACAGTTGGGGCTACGGCGCGCCTGTGGTGTAAAGGTAAGGTGGAAGCCATCTAAAACAATTGGCGCGCCCGGCGGGATTCGAACCCACGACCCCCAGATTAGGAATCTGGTGCTCTATCCAACTGAGCTACGGGCGCTTGAAAGAACGTAGCGATGAGACAGGGCAACGCAGTGGGTTAATCGCCCATAATCCAGTTTATGGGAATGGAGTAGTTGGCCATAAAGGATTCCTCACCGGGATTGCTGTCCGAGAGGCTGGCATTGGAGAGATGGTGAATAGCGAACCCGATGCGCGAACGGTCCTGGAAACGGTATGAAACCTCACCACCGGAGCGGAATTCCACCTTGTTGCCCAAATCTTTTCCATCCCCCTTGTCGAAATAGCCTACGGCAAAATCGGGGGTGAAGATGATGCATTTGCATTTGCCAAAATAGAGGTCAATGCCGAACCCCCCATAGCCGTAAACAGCACCATCGGAGGTACCGAAGATTCCCACAACTGGTTTAATGATCCACAGCTTTTTGCCCATGCGATATTGGGCGCCGAACTGGGCAGCGGAAGTATCGCGATGAAAATCGAAGGCTCCGGCGTTGATAATCAGGTACCCAGGGTCCTCCCCAGCCCGCGCAGGCTCCGGTCCAGCCGAGATGACGAACAAGGCCACCACGGCAATACACAGTGTTGCAAGGCGGGACAGAGCGACAGTCATGGGGAATGGTTCCACAATCACGAAAAACAATTTTGCCACATCTTACCGGATTCAGCCCCCCGCACAAGGTCCTGCCGCCAGGAAACGCGCCGGAAGGCCGACACGATCTAGGCCCGTTCCGCATTACCTGCTTAGCCAAGAGTCTTGAACTCCTCCATATCCACTGGCTCCACATCCGCCAGTCTAGGAAGAACGGAGTATGAGGAAATTGTCGCCGATCAGGGCTGCTTAAGCGATTGAGAGCACCGTTTCCAGCTTCTGGACAGCTTTTTCTTCGCTCACTTTGTCCACGGCAGCAAATTCGCGCGCCAGACGGTTAAGGGCGGACTGGTAAATCTGGCGCTCAGAGTAGGACTGTTCCTGTTGATCCGAGTTCCGGAAAAGATCACGTACCACTTCGGCGATGAAAACAGGGTCGCCGGAATTGATCTTGGCCTCGTATTCCTGAGCACGGCGGCTCCACATAGTGCGCTTTACACATGGCGCGCTTTTAAGGGCGTTCATGGCCGTCTTCAGGCGGTCACGCGAACTGAGTTTGCGCAAGCCCGAAAGCTTGGCCTTCTCCACGGGAACTCGTAGTTCCATGCGGTCCTGTTTGAAATCTATAACAAAAAGTTCAAGGGTGTCGTCACCGATGGTCTGTTTCTCGACGCCGAGAATCTTTCCCACACCGTGGGTAGGATAGACAACAAAATCTCCGGAGGAAAAAGTGGGGTTCTTTGCCATATGCTTCTCTTTGCCTTTTTTCTCTTTGTACCAACCATACGCACAACTTCAACCAAGCCCTCAGCCACCTTACAGAGGGTGGACCAAACCTAGTCTACGTAAAGGTTACTTTTATCAATGATTATAGGGTACTATACCATAAAATTCAGCGACCGAATAGCCCCTACCTCTCCATGGGAACGGCTTGTGGCGCCGGGGTATTTTCGCTTCAGCATTTTGCCGGTTTAGAGCTGAAATATTTCTCGTATTTGTCGGTCACGCCCTTCCAATCGTCGGCGTCGGGGGGATGGGGAATCATACGCGTGATATTTGGCCAGAGATCAGAATATTTATGGTTGATCTCAACCCATTTATCAGCGCCGGGCTCGCTGTCGGGGAAGATGGCCTCGGCTGGACATTCCGGTTCACAAACTCCGCAGTCGATGCATTCGTCGGGGTGGATGACGAGCATGTTCTCGCCCTCGTAGAAACAATCCACAGGACATACTTCGACGCAATCAGTGTATTTGCACTTGATACAAAGGTCATTGACAAAATAGGTCATTTTCTTCTCTTCAAACCACTAAACCTGCGGCCGGTCTTGGAACAGGAACAAGTCACACACAATACTTATAAATTCGGGTCATGATCTAGAGATTCTAGGTGCTAACTTATTCAACAATGGGGGGCTTCATGGCCACTCCCTAACGCAGGGCACTGCCTATTATCACACCCAGTATGTCCTCACAACTACAAGGCCGACTCAGAGGCTGTCACTAAGAAAAACTTTGCGCCACACGGGAACATTCCCATGGTCTAGCTTCCTACCGTACCGTCTAGAAGGGATCGCAGCACATAGGGAAGAATCCCTCCGTGGCAGTAATATTCCACCTCCCCCAAGGTGTCGATGCGGCACAGCAAGGAAACCGTTTCTGTGCCTCCACCGACCTTAGTAATAGTGGCAGTAACATCCATATGAGGCCGGATACACTCCGCAATACCAGAAATGGTTATAACCTCGGACCCGTCTAATCCGAGGGTTTTACGTCCCATGTCCTCCCTAAACTGCAGTGGCAGGATGCCCATGCCAACCAGGTTGGAACGATGTATACGCTCGAAGCTTTCGGCAATGACGGCACGCACCCCCAACAGCATTGGCCCCTTAGCTGCCCAATCCCGCGACGATCCGGTGCCGTAGTCCTTTCCCGCCACCACGATCAATGGCACCTTTTCCTCCCTGTAGCGCGCGGCGGCATCAAAAATGGTCATTTGCTCACCTGAGGGCATATGCAGAGTGACGCCACCCGTGGTCCCGGGAACCATTTCGTTGGCCAGCCGTATATTTGCGAATGTACCACGCATCATGATCTCGTGATTACCGCGCCGCGCCCCGAAGGAGTTAAATCCCCGGACTGCCACACCGCACCATGTAAGATATGCGCCTGCCGGACCTTCCTCAGGAATGCTCCCTGCAGGGGAGATATGGTCGGTGGTCACGGAATCACCAAGCAGAGCTAGCATTCGCGCATTTTCTATATTCTCTACATCGCTTACTTCCTTAGCCATGCCAGAGAAATATGGCGGGTTCCGCACATAAGTGCTGGCATCATCCCAGCAAAAAAATGGGCCTGGAGTCGTTTCCACAGCCTGCCATTCTGGCGTGCCTTCGAAAACATCGCTATAGCGGTGGTGGAACATGTCTGGCGAGAGCGCCGATTCTAGGGTCTCGCTGATTTCCGTATTAGTTGGCCAGATATCCTTGAGAAAGACCTCTTCGCCGTCACTGCCTTTCCCAAGCGGTTCATTCAAAAGATCATGGATCATGGTGCCGGCCAGGGCATAAGCCACCACTAAGGGTGGTGAGGCCAAATAATTTGCCTTCACATGAGGTGAAATGCGGCCTTCGAAGTTACGGTTACCCGATAGCACCGAACAAACGGCCAGATTGCCTTCGCCTATAGCCTGAGTGACGGGCTCGGCCAATGGACCGGAATTACCGATACAGGTGGTACAGCCAATACCGACAATATTGAACCCCAGCGCGTTGAGGTCATCCTGGACTCCGGCGGCTTTTAGATAATCCTCTACCACGCGACTTCCAGGCGCCAGTGAGGCCTTGACCCAAGGCTTGGTTTTCAGCCCCCTAGCCACGGCGTTGCGGGCGAGAAGACCAGCGGCGAGCATAACGCCTGGGTTTGAGGTGTTGGTGCAGCTGGTGATGGCGGCGATGACCACGTCGCCGTCGCGCAAGCCGTGATCACTACTGGCCAAGACAACTTCGCGCGGTGTCCGCGTGCCCTGAAGCTCGCTCAGGGTTGTCTTAAAGGAGGAGGAGGCGTCTGAGAGAGCGACCCGGTCCTGGGGCCGCTTCGGACCGGCGATGTTGGGCTCGATGCTTCTTATATCCAATTCCAGCGTAGTGCTAAAAGCTGGATCGGGAGACTTGGCATCGCGCCACATACCCTGAGCTCTGGCGTATGCCTCCACCAGTTTCACCTGGTTGGCGTCGCGGCCGGTAAAGGCAAGAAAGCGCACGGTTTCTATGTCAATGGGGAAGAAGCCACAGGTGGCACCGTATTCCGGAGCCATATTGGCTATGGTGGCGCGGTCTGGAAGGGACAGATGGTCGAGCCCGGGGCCAAAAAATTCCACGAATTTGCCTACCACCCCTTCAACGCGTAGCATTTCCACAACCCGCAGCACCAGATCAGTAGCTGTGGCGCCTTCTTTCAGTGCGCCATCAAGCCGGAAACCAATAACATCGGGGACCAACATGGTTATTGGCTGGCCCAGCATGGCCGCCTCGGCTTCGATGCCACCCACGCCCCAGCCAAGCACTCCCAGACTGTTGATCATGGTGGTGTGGCTGTCAGTGCCCACACAGGTGTCAGGATAGGCAATCTCTTCACCATCTTCCTGGGCAGTACATACGCATTGCGCAAGATATTCGAGATTTACCTGGTGGCAGATGCCAGTGCCCGGCGGAACCACCCGAAAATTGTTGAAGGCGTTCTGTCCCCATCGCAGGAATGAATAACGCTCACCGTTGCGGGAAAACTCTCCGGCTACATTGCGGGCGAAGGCGTCATTGGAGCCGGCAAAATCTACCGTCACTGAATGGTCGATCACCAAATCCACCGGAGAGAGTGGGTTGATCTTTTGTGGATCACCGCCCATGGCGGCTATGGCGTCGCGCATGGCAGCAAGGTCTACCATAGCCGGCACGCCGGTAAAGTCCTGCATCAGAACTCGAGCCGGGCGGTAGGTAATTTCACAGCCGTCCGACTTGCTATCACCACAAGCGGCGAGCCACTCTATATCCTCGCGTGTAACAGAACGGCCATCTTCATGGCGCAAAATATTCTCCAGCAAGATCTTGAGAGATTGTGGTAACCGGGTAACATCGCCCAGTCCATTTTCCGCTGCAGCGGCAAGACTAAAATAGCCAAAGGAGTGTCCACCTGCCTCTAGGGTGCGTCGGCATGAAAAGGAATCTGGATGTGCGCCGGATATGTCTAAAGTGGACACTAGGGTCGTCTCCTTTCGTAAGTTGCCCAAACATATTCACCTTTTATGCCCTGTCTAGTCCTTAGGCATTATTTGGGCTTTCGTTTTGGGGGTGGCAGAATTCCCTGTATGGTGCCCAAAGCACTTCATTCTGCGTTTACAACGGATAAAATACCGCCCCTATGGACGACACTCATCCTCCTTCCGACACTTCTCAAGAGGTCGGCGTGGCCATCGGGGCCAAGAAGCCACAGAAAAAAGTCGGTGTCCTGTTTGCCGGACGCGGTCTCGTATGCGTGCGGGGAGGACGCACGGTGTTCGTGGGGCTCGATTTCGCGCTAGAGCCTGGGGATGCGCTGGTGCTAATGGGTCCCAATGGCAGTGGTAAATCAAGTCTGTTGCGAATCATGGCAGGATTGCTAAAGCCGGCCGAGGGCGACCTTCTCTGGCACGGCTATGCGGTAGAGGACGACGCGAGAAGCCATTATGCCCGCCAGCATTACGTAGGCCATCTCGATGGTCTAAAAGTGGCAATGACGGTGAGCGAAAATCTGTCTTTTTGGACCGGCCTCCGTATGGGTGAAGTGCCGTCCGCGAGCTCTGTTCGCAACGCTCTGAGTGCCTTCGGCCTCGACTGCCTAGCGGATTTTCCGGCCCGCATACTCTCGGCGGGCCAGAAACGGCGGCTTTCCCTAGCCCGCGTGTTAGCCTCCCCTGCTGATCTGTGGCTTCTCGACGAGCCCACAGTAGCTCTCGATCGTGACTCCGTCGCCGCCTTGAAACAGGCCATTGCTCACCATCAACAGCACGGCGGCATGGTTGTGATAGCCACCCATTCTGAAATGGCTCTGGACCGTGCCCGGCCGTTGCACCTTGACCGTTTCGTCCCCGCGTCGGAGTTGGCCGAACTTCAGGAAGATGCCGCCACGGTCCTTAGAAAGAACGGACACAAGGCGGGAAAGAAGGGGAGGCGGCTATGACAGGATTCTGGCTCATAGTGCACCGTGATGTGGTCATGGCTTGGCGTCAGGGCGGCGACGGTCTTATGGCCATTATGTTCTTTCTTATCACCGTGACTTTGTTCCCCCTAGGGGTGGGGCCGGAAAGCGGGATCCTCGCCCGTATCGGTGCCGCCGTGGTCTGGGTGGCTGCACTTCTGGCCACTCTATTGTCGCTGGAACGCATGTTCCAAACTGATTTCGAGGACGGAAGTTTTGACCTCATAGCCATTGCGCCACTGCCGCTGGAGGCCGTGGTTCTGGCTAAGTGCATGGCCAACTGGCTGCTTACTGGAGCGCCCCTGCTGTTGACCGCACCGATTTTGGCCATGATGCTGCACATGGACCGTGAGGGGCTAGCAATCTTCGTCGTGGCCATGGCGCTTGGCACACCGAGTCTTGTCTTCATTGGCGCAATAGGAGCTGCACTGACGGTAGGCGCGCGACGGGGTGGCGTGCTGTTGACGCTTTTGGTATTGCCTCTATACATTCCCGTCCTCATTTTTGGAGTCGGTGCCGTGGAAGCCGCGGTGACAGGGCAGTCAGCCCAACCCCACCTACTTGTTCTTGGTGGCCTGCTGCTCGGCACCCTGCCACTAGGCCTGTGGGCAAGCACCACGGCTTTGAAACAGGCCTTGGAATAACCCTGGATTACGTGGACCCATGCATCGTTTTGCAAACCCCAATCGTTTTCTACGCATCGCCGCCCTGATTCTTCCCTGGAGCGCAGCAATCACCGTGACCCTGCTGGTCGTGGGCCTCTACCTAGCGTTGAAGGTTTCGCCTGCCGATTATCAGCAGGGAGAAAGCGTGCGCATAATGTATGTACACGTGCCCGCGGCCTGGATGGCCCTTTTCGTCTATAGCTGCTTAGCAGGAGCTAGTGCCATAGCACTGATTTGGAAACATCCCCTGGCCAATCTCGCGGCCAAGGCCAGTGCCCCCATCGGTGCCTGTTTCACCTTCATCGCTCTAACCACCGGCGCTATCTGGGGCAAACCCATATGGGATGCCTGGTGGGTTTGGGACGCCCGCCTTACTTCGGTGTTGATTCTATTCTTCTTTTATATGGGGCACATGGCACTTACTTCCGCCTTCGAGGATGCCAGCCGCGGTGAGCGAGCAGCGGCGATCCTAGCCCTGGTGGGTTTCATCAACATCCCTGTTATCAAATGGTCGGTGGACTGGTGGAACACCCTACATCAGCCGGCCAGCATCGTCCGCTTGGACGGTCCCGCCATTCATGCTTCCATGCTAGCCCCACTTTTGATTATGGCGGCCTCCTTTGCCACCTACTACGTCTCCGTGCTGATTCTTCGGCTACGCAGCGAAATTCTCGCCCGCAAGATGGATGCCTTACGTCTGACCAGGGTGCGGGATAGCCAAGAAGCGCACAGCCTTTAACTGCGGTAGGTATAGAAGTATAAGATCGTGCAAGATTTCTTTGACATGGGTGCATACAGTTCCTTCATCTGGGCCGCCTACATCACTACGGCGGTGGTGATGGTGGGATTGTTCGTGGCTTCGTGGCGGCGACTGCGTGCCCGTGAGGCCGCGCTTGCCGACCTGCTTGAGACCTTCGATGTGTCAACCCCGGTGGGGCCAGTGGACGTTTCCGACAATCACAGCTGCAATGACTTCGACAACCTCGATAGTCCCACATCATGAACGTCTCCGCGCAAGAGGACGCGCCGCCGCCGCCCGAGAGGGCCTCACCGAAAAAGCCCATGACCCGCAAGAGACGGCGCCTTTATCTGGTGCTGGCCGGAATGGTGTTGCTAGGTGCCGCCGCGGCGCTGGTCTTCTCCGCACTGCGTGACAACCTCGTTTTTTTCTATGGCCCTTCGGAGCTTCTTGATCGCAAGGTAGAGCCAGGCCACCGCCTGCGCATTGGCGGGCTGGTGGTGGAGAACAGTGTGGAACGCAATGTCGGGGATGGGTCGGTGGCATTCCGGGTGACGGACCTTTCCAATGAGGTGTTGGTGACATTCCGCGGTCTTCTTCCCGACCTCTTCCGCGAGGGGCAAGGCGTAGTGGCAGAGGGCATACTGGACCGGAACGGCGTCTTCCAGGCTTCTGAAGTTCTCGCCAAGCATGATGAAAACTACATGCCCCCGGAAGTGGCCGATGCCCTAAAAAAATCTGGCCAGTGGAAAAGCCAAGGGAGGGGCCGGGAAGAAAATGAGAGTAGAGAGGTCGGCCGGTGATTGCCGAACTCGGTCATTTTTCCCTAGTCTTGGCCTTCGTCTTGGCCTTGGTCCAGGGCATCTTGCCCCTCGCCGGAGCACACAGGCAGGCGGCGGAGCGCGACGATGGCGGCTGGATCTCCCTGGCAGGCCCGGCGGCGCTTGGGCAGTTCATGTTTATTGCGCTAGCCTTTGCCGCGTTAACGGCGCTTTTCGTCAGCACAGATTTTTCCGTGATGGTGGTGGCCGCCAACTCCAATTCTACGCTGCCCCTGATTTATAAAATCTCCGCCGTCTGGGGACATCATGAAGGCTCCATGGTGCTGTGGGTCCTAATCCTAGCCCTGTTCGGCCTTTGCGTGGTACTTTTCGGAAGCAATCTTCCAACCATCTTCCGGGCCCGGGTGCTGGGCATCCAAGGCCTTATCAGCTCCGGATTTCTGTTTTTTATGTTGCTCACTTCCAATCCCTTCGCCCGGCTTGTGCCGGCCCCTGCCGATGGCCGCGACCTCAACCCCCTACTCCAGGATCCGGGGCTGGCTTTTCATCCGCCTTTTCTTTATGTGGGCTATGTAGGCTTCTCCATGGCCTTTTCCTTTGCCATCGCAGCGCTCATGGAAGGCCGGGTGGACGCCGCCTGGGCACGTTGGGTGCGACCTTGGACGCTAGCCGCTTGGTGTTCCCTGACTCTGGGCATCGCCATGGGAAGTTGGTGGGCCTATTACGAATTGGGCTGGGGTGGGTTCTGGTTCTGGGACCCGGTAGAGAATGCCTCCCTGATCCCATGGCTGGTAGGCACCGCATTGCTGCATTCGGCTATCGTGGTAGAGAAGCGCAACGCCCTGAAGAGCTGGACCGTGCTGCTTGCCATTCTCGCCTTTTCCTTTAGCCTCATCGGAACCTTTTTAGTGCGTTCTGGCGTGCTCACCTCAGTTCATGCCTTCGCTACCGATCCCGCACGCGGGGTGTTCATCCTGATCCTATTGGTAGCCGTGATCGGTGGATCGCTGGCACTCTACGCCAGGCGGGCGCCAACGCTTACGGGCGGAGGGTTGTTTTCCCCGGTGTCCCGCGAGGGGACGCTGCTATTAAACAACTTGCTGTTGACAGCCGCCGCCGCCACGGTGCTGTTGGGAACCTTGTATCCCCTTTTTCTCGACGCAGTAGGTGGACCCAAGGTCTCCGTGGGGCCACCCTTCTTCAACGCGACCTTCTTGCCGCTGATGGCACCCATGGTGGTGGTCATGGCCGTGGGGCCGTTCCTATCGTGGAAGCGGAGCGATCTTTCGGGGGCATTTTCAAAGCTTTACGCAGCTCTTGGCCTAGCGGTGCTGACGACTCTAGCAGCTTGGTATTTTCACCGTGGCGGGCCGGTGTTAGCGCTGGTGGCGCTGTTGGCGGCAGCGTGGCTGCTGTTCGCCACTCTTGCAGAGTTCGCCGACCGCCTGCAGCTGTTCCGCGCCCCCTGGCAGGAGAGTCTGGAACGGGCGTGCAAATTGCCGCGGGCGGCCTATGGCATGACCCTGGCCCATGCCGGGCTGGCCCTGGTAATCGCTGGGGCCACAGGAGCCTCACTATGGCGCGAGGAGCATATCCAGTCCAGCTTTCCCGGTAACTCCGTACGGGTGGGGGCCTATGAAATAACCCTGGAGGGTGTGCATCAGTTGAAAGGCCCCAACTATGTGGCCAACCAGGCACAATTCACGGTACACCACGACGGCCGTCGAGTGGCGTTCCTGAAGCCGGAAAAGCGCGTTTATTCAGTGTCCGCCACACCCACCACAGAGGCAGCCATCCATACCACGTGGCTGGGAGACCTTTACGCAGTAATTGGGGGCCCCGCCAAAGATAGTGACGGCGGCGGATCGTGGATCACCCGGCTGTTCTTTACACCGCTGGCGGTATGGATGTGGATCGGCTCCCTAGTGATGGTGGCCGGCGGCTTGCTCTCTCTCAGCGATCGCCGCCTGCGGGTAGGTGCACCGCGCCACCGCAAAGGAATAAATGGTGGCAGAGTGGCGGCATGAATCGGAAATTCCTCTTACCCGTAGTCATCTTTGCGGCTATCGCCGTTGCTTTCGCCGTGGGGTTAACACTTGATTCCAAGCGCCTACCCTCTGCACTCATCGATAAGCCAGCACCGAGGTTCGACCTACCACCCATCGCGGCAGTAAACAGCGGGGAACCCTACGGTAGCGGATTCTCTTCGCGCGACCTGATAGGCCGTGTGACACTGGTTAATGTGTTCGCCTCCTGGTGCGGGCCGTGCCGGGTGGAGCACCCGCAACTCATGTCCCTTTCCCGCGACCACGGCGTACCCATTTTCGGCATCAACCAGAAAGACAAGCCGGAAGACGCGCAGGCCTGGCTTGAACGTCACGGTGACCCTTACCTGGCCATCGGCGCCGACACCCTCGGCAGGATCAGCATCGACTGGGGCGTCTACGGCGTACCCGAGACCTTCGTGGTAGATACCGCAGGGCGTATCCGCTATCGCCATGTAGGCCCCATCATGCCGCGAGATATCACCCGGACCATTCTCCCCATGGTCGCAGAGCTCATGCCATGAGGGCACTGTTGCCAATCCTTCTCGCGCTCCTTGCCATTGCCCCCGGAGCGCAATGGGCCGGGGCTGTAGAGCCTTCCGAGGTGCTTTCTGATCCGGCGCTTGAAGCCCGAGCTCGGAAGATCAGTCAGGGCCTGCGCTGCCTCGTCTGTCAGAACCAGACCATTGACGATTCCGATGCGGGGTTAGCTAAGGACCTCCGCATTCTGGTGCGCGAACGGCTTCTGGCAGGCGATGGCGATGAAGAGGTCATGGCCTTTGTCACCGACCGTTACGGTGATTTCGTTCTGCTCAAACCACCCATGAAGACTGGAACCGTGTTGCTGTGGTTCGGACCGTTGCTGATCTTCCTCCTCGGCGCTGCCGGGTTGGTGCGTTTTTACGCCAACCACCACCGGGAAGATGATACTGAAAGCAACGGAGGGGAGGAAAAACCCCTTACCGGGGACGAAAAAAACCGGTTGACGGCGCTTCTGAAGGAAGGCGACGACCCATGAGCGGCGAAACCGGTCAGGGTGATTTCCTGTTTTGGTTACTCGTAGCTCTGATGGCTGGGGGCGCGGTGATTCTACTTCTCACCACCCGGACGTGGCTATCCCCGGAAGAAGGAGAAGGGGAGCGGGAGCGAGGGCGCGGCGACTGCGATTTGGCCGTCTATCGTGACCAGCTCTCGGAACTAGAAGCAGACGTGGCCCGTGGTCTTTTGACGGAGGACCAAGCCGAGTCCACACGGCTAGAAGTGGGACGCAGATTGCTGGCGGCCGACCGCGAGCGGAGCCAGGCATCGAAGCCGGGAGTTTTATCTCCGGGGCTGCGGCGGCGTAGCCTAATAGCTCTGATCGTGTTTATTCCGTCAGTTGCATTGGGCCTTTATCTTCTCCTGGGTTCTCCGGGATTACCAGGCCAGCCCTTTAACACCCGAAGCGAACTGCGCCAGGCAGCAGAAGCGGAAGCCCCCGACATTTCTGCTGCGGATATTGTCCTCATAGTGGAAAAGCTTGCCAGGGAGCTAAAAAAATTTCCCGAGAATCTGGAAGGATGGAAAATACTGGCCAAGTCATACCTAGCTCTAGATCGCTCTGTCGAGGCCCACGCAACACTGCAAGAGGGGATGAAGCATTTTCCAAATGACCCCGTTCTCATCCTCACTCTGGCCCGGCTGGCAGTGGTTCTGGCGCTGGAAGAGGAAGGCGCCCAGGCGGTAGAACATACAGACAGCCCGTTTACCAACGTGGGACCGGTTATCCCACCCGAGGCCGCCCATCTTTTCGAGCGTCTACTCTCGGTCATGCCAGACCATAATGAGGCTTTATGGTTTGTAGGACTGGCAGAAGTCCAAGCTGGGAATCACGCAAGAGCTGTGGATCTGTGGCGGCGGCTTCTCGCCCTGATACCAAAGGAGTCCGAGAACCGAGCGGAACTAGAGGCTCACCTTCAAGCGTTGGAAAAAACGCCCTGAGTTTCCCGACGCGACCGCATTCTATTTCTCGCGGTCGGCGCGGCGGCGCGCCTTTAGGCGTTTCATGAGGGTACTAATGGTAGAGCTTATGGCGAATTCCTTTCCCTCAAGTTCACGAACCGGCCAGATGCCGATGATGCTGTTGGTAAGGAAGAGCGCTTTGGCAGTTATTACATCCTCGTAACGAATGTCGGCCACCGCCACGGAAAGCCCCTGCGATCGCGCCTCTTCCATGACGATCGCACGAATGATTCCGGCCACCCCACAGTGAGAAAGGTCCGGCGTTACCAGGGTTTCGCCACGTTCCACGAAGAGGTTGCTCATAGTGCCTTCGATCGCGTAGCCACCTTCGCTGCAAAGCAGACCCTCGACGATCTCCGGGTCGTCCCATTCGGTTCTAGCGAGCACGTTTTCCAATCGGTTGAGATGCTTGATCCCGGCCAGAGCCGACTGACGGCCCAATTGCAGGTGGCAGCGCCGAGCCTTTACGCCCTCCCGGGTATGGGATTCAGGAATATCTGGCCAGGGATGGAAGGCAACGATGCGGGTGGGGTTAATCGCCTCCGGCACGCAGTAGCCACGGCCGCCGGCGCCCCGGGTGACGATAATTTTCAAAATCCCCTGATCCACGCCCTCACGGGTGTGCTGGCCGTTGATGAGGAACTGCATCTCGCGGCGGAGTTCTTCCAGATCCGGCTCGTCAAAGCCAAGACGGGTACAGCCCTCGCGCAAGCGAGCCAGATGACGGTCCCAGAACTCTGTCTTTCCCTCGCGCACGGCAATAGTTTCAAACAGACCGTCACCGTATTGCAGGCCGCGATCGGAAACGGGGAGCGTGTTCCGGGTCTCGCCGTTGACAAGCATGGAGGTGACGACCTGACCCAAAACTGGCTGATAATGTGGAGGCAATTCACTGATGCCCATAAGTCACGCGCCTGCCTTCAGCGCCCGCACCACCCCTTCGGCCTTGGCACAGGTTTCGTCCAGTTCCTTTTCGGGCTGGGAATCAGCGACGATGCCGCCACCGGCGCGGAGCGAGACCCGGTCACCCTCGCGCAACATGGTGCGGATCAGAATATTGAGGTCGAGGCTGCCGTCGCGATTCACATAGCCCATGGAGCCCGTATAGGGGCCGCGCCCCACCCCCTCTAGTTCAGCCAAGATTTCCATGCATCGCACCTTGGGACATCCGGTGATAGTCCCGCCGGGAAAAACCGCCCGCACCACCTCACCGGGGGCAACCGCACGGGCTAGTTCGCCGCGCACATTGGATACAATGTGATGGACGTGGGCGTAGGATTCTACCACCATCATTTCATCCACACGCACGCTGCCCGGCTTACAGACACGGGATATATCATTGCGTTCTAAGTCCACCAGCATGATGTGTTCAGCCCGTTCCTTGGGGTGGGCCAGGAGTTCCTCGGACAGAGCTACGTCGGTAATGCCGCTGGAACCGCGCGGCCTTGTGCCGGCGATAGGACGAGTCTGAATCGTCCGCCCGCGTACTTCCACCAAACGTTCCGGTGAAGAACTAATGATAGCGTCGTCACCCCACGTCACTAACCCAGCAAAGGGAGAGGGGTTGCGCGTGCGCAACCGGTCATAGAGCCGGGCGTGGGAAAGGTTTTCCACAAGCCGCCCGCACCAGGCTCGTGACAGGTTCACCTGAAAAACATCGCCGGCGTAGATGTAATCAATACAGCGACGTACGTTTTCAAGATGCTGGCCCGGCGGGTCCTCTGCCAGATCGCCTTCCAGGCACGCCTTTTCGGCGCTGGCTTGCGGCGGGGATTGTGCGAGAGTGGCGAGGTCAGCTTCCATCCGGTTGAGTAAGTCGCTGTGGCCGGCCTCGGCCACCAGGGTCACCTCGTCGCTGTCATGGTCGCGGATGACGGCGGCGGGAAAGCGAGTGGCGAAGGCGATGGGAAAGTCTCCCGACGCGGCGGGAAAGTCTAGCGTAGGTTCGATCTCGCGCGCCAGCTCGTACCCCAGATAGAGGAACCAGCCGCCAGTAAAGAGCGGGACACTGCCAATTTCCATGGTCACCGGAGCCGGGAACATGGCCTGTCCCCACCAGCGGTCGAAGGTGGAGAGGAAGCCCTTGTCGCGTTTGCGTTTTATGTGGCCGGCACCGGTGAGGCAGCCGTCGCATGTGAGGGTCAGGCTCTCTCCGGGAAAGGCGAAAAGAATGTCGAAACGGGCCTGGACCCCACCACGAGCCGCGCTTTCCAGCAGGTGGGGATAGCGCACCGCATCGAGGCGGTGGAGTTGCAGCAAATCGAAGGACTGCGCCAGCGCGCCGGGCAGGTTTGCCGGGGCGATAATGCGTGCCTCCCATTGCTCATTTTCC
>JASLYJ010000080.1:0-348 GCA_030739855.1 Alphaproteobacteria bacterium
TTTTCCGGAGCGCAAACTTGCGCCTGCGTAGTGGAGGGTGGTGACACCAGGGTCTCCCGCAATAATGCTTTCCAAGCCCGGCGGCACGTCTTGGCGTGCTGCCTTCCCTAGCCTTCCCTGAAAGGGCAGGGAGAGTCTACTTCATACCGGAGTAGCACAACAGGGTGTGGGGGATTTGAAGTTAAAACACTTCCCCGAGGAATCGGCGAGTTTTCCCTGATGAGGGTATAGTTAAATTCTGCAATTAAGAGCACATAATGTGTGCCAGATTGATTCTTGGTGGCATTTATGTTGGAGGCCCCTCAGCTTAACTTATTGAAGATGCTGAGAAGATTTGGTGGAGCCGAG
>JASLYJ010000080.1:358-668 GCA_030739855.1 Alphaproteobacteria bacterium
AACGCGACGCTCTCCCAACTGAGCTACGGCCCCGAAAAACCCGAAAAACACCCCGCAGGGACAAGGGGGAGGGTGGATCATTTGTCTTGCGGGGCGGATAATGTGTCCCGCACCCCCCCCTGTCAAGCAAACCGCCGCCAGCCATAACCGGATTTGAACGCATCTTGAACGCGAAAGAAAGGAAGGGTAGGTTTGGCCACAACCAGGACCAACCCGGCCTGGATCGCCAGCCTTTCGCGGAGGCCAGCCACGTGACCTTCAATCCCCTCGTTTTCCTGCTCTATCAGGTGATCAACATCTATATCTGGCT
>JASLYJ010000081.1 GCA_030739855.1 Alphaproteobacteria bacterium
TGGCTGGAATGAAGGAAAGCAAAATTATAGTTGCAATAAACAAAGATGGAGAGGCTCCAATTTTTAGTATTGCCGACTATGGTTTAGAAGCAGATTTATTTGAAGCATTACCCCAGTTCTTAGAAGAGCTGAATAAACTCAATACTATCCAAAAATAAAAAGTTTGATATAGTCGCCATATGCCAAGAGAAGCAATGGAATACGATGTAGTTATCGTTGGTGCCGGTCCAGCAGGACTATCCACAGCAATAAAACTAAAACAACTCGATTCCAATTTAAATGTTTGCATTTTAGAAAAAGGATCTGAAGTTGGCGCTCATATTCTAAGCGGAAATGTTTTTGAAACCAAGGCTTTAGATGAATTATTGCCTAATTGGAGAGAAGAGGGGGCACCTGTTAAGACCAAAGTTTCCAAAGAAAAATTTTTATTTTTAGGAAAAAACAAATCTTTAAGTTGGCCGACCTGGCTTTTACCCTCTGTTCAAAAAAATCATAAAAATTACATTATTAGTCTAGCAAACTTTTGTCGTTGGCTAGCCGAACAAGCAGAAAAACTAGGCGTCGAAATATTTCCAGGATTTCCAGCAAGTGAAATTTTATATAATGAAGATGGGTCTATAAAGGGTGTAGCTACATTAGATATGGGATTAGATAAAG
>JASLYJ010000082.1 GCA_030739855.1 Alphaproteobacteria bacterium
GGTCTCCCCGTTTTGCTTGTGCTGGAAATTAAAGAAGAAGGCGCGGATGCGCTGTTGATTCAGGCCGCCGAAACCGTCACCGGTCAGGGTCTCGACAGGTTGCTGTCCCTGGCCGGGGGGGATTCCTCTTCAGCAGCCGATGACGAGGCGTCTTTATCGGTGCGGGCTTCCCTTGTTATCACCGCGCGTCGCGGCGAAGTTTTGATTCTTTCCTCCGCCACCATCCCTGGCGGAGCGCAAAACACGGAGCGGCAAGCCGACCCCATTCTCGTGCTTCCCCTGCCCACGGATTTCGATACCGAGCTGCTGGCCGGGCTGGCTGATCCCACCAGCAAAGAGGCCGCCGGCCCCTTCGCCCATCTTCCCGCCACGCCGGCCAATCCCGGCGGGGTGTGCGACGCGGCCCTTTCCCTGGTCCGGATGGCTCATCTGTTACCGGCCTGCGTGACAGTTCCCCTGGATTCTTCCTGTTTCGATTCCGGACAGGACGACCTCATTGCGGCCTCACAACAATGGGCTTTGGATAAGGGATTGCTGGCGGTGCGCGCCGAAGAGGTTCTGGCGTGCCACCGCCGTCCCGAGATTACCCTGGTTCCCGTGGTCACCGCCCGGGTACCGCTGGCACTGGCCGAAAAGGCCCAAATCCACGTCTATCG
>JASLYJ010000083.1 GCA_030739855.1 Alphaproteobacteria bacterium
AAATGCGCCTTCTTGAGGGAGGTGGCGCGGGAAACGGAAACCGCCCTCACTATACACGAATCACGGATCGAGGACCTTGCTCTCTCTATGATTCCCAAACCTACGGACATCATCACGGCCCGGGCCCTGGCGCATTTGGATAGAATTCTTGACCACGCCGAACCCTTTCTGAAGGACGAAACGGTGTGTTTGTTTCTCAAGGGCCGTCGGGCAAGGGGAGAATTGACCAAAGCGGAAAAAAAGTGGACTATGCGGGTGGAAAACATCAACAGTCTCAGCTCTCCTTCCGCGACCATTCTGAGACTCGATCATCTGGCCCGGAGGCCTTCGGGAAATAAGCAATGAAAAGAGGTAGAAACATGGCACGCCCGATGACGCAGATCATGGCTATCGTCAATCAAAAGGGCGGAGTAGGCAAGACCACCACCGCCATCAACCTAGCCACGGCCATGGCCGCCGCCGGCAAGCAGGTTCTGGTCGTTGATCTCGATCCTCAGGGTAATGCCAGCACCGGGCTCGGCATTGAAGACAAGGACAGGCAGCTCAGCAGCTACGATCTTCTGATCCGCGAAGAGCCACTGGAGCGGGTGACCAAGGCGTCTTTCGTGCCGGGCCTGGATATTGTTCCTTCCAATATCGACCTTTCG
>JASLYJ010000084.1 GCA_030739855.1 Alphaproteobacteria bacterium
GCACCATGACCGATGCCGAAGGAACAGTTAAGAAGGGCACGTGGTTTTACGGTGAGTTCTTAGAGTAGGTGATGCCATACATGAACTTGCTTCTGAGTGGACGGAGAAACACCCTAAATAACCTGCCTAACCCGGCAAGGTGGTGTCCCGAAAGGGAGATGTGGCCAAGGACGGCAACTAACGGGTCCAACCGCCTAGCATCGCGTCAGCCCTCCTCAGGAAACTGAAGGAGGGTTTTGTTATGACTAAAAAACGCAAGAAAACTGTGGAATTTTAAGAATACGGCTCATGGGAATGAGATTAGCTGGTTTGAGGAGTACGGTAGGCAACATCTCTGGCACCCCTCTGTGGTAGAGAAAGTAGTGTCACATCCGCAGATACGCTAGACTTCGCCAGAATCAGATGCAGGAAGGCGGAAATGGGGTGTTTACCAGGCAAGCTTTTTGGAAGCAGCGGCGAAGTGGTGCTCGAGGCCGTCAAAGAGGACGGCTGGGCGCCAGAATATGCTGTCGAAGAATTAAAAAACGATCCTGAGTTGAAGAAAATTGTAGAGAGATAGGGAGGATCCTGTCCGGCCACAGTTCCATGACCGGCGGCATCGCGCTAAGCTGATGCCCATGAGAGGTAAAGTACTTTCATATTTTGAG
>JASLYJ010000085.1 GCA_030739855.1 Alphaproteobacteria bacterium
TAACGACCTTTACGACTTTGATGCGCCAGGGGTGGTCATTGAATTTCTCTCCGGACTTTATTCTTAACCGCCGCCGCGCTGAGTTACCCGGTCAAAGCGTTCTAGAAAGGTCATCCGTTCCACCTCACTGTAACCGTGAAAAGCAAAGTGTGCCTCGATTCGGGGAAGCTGAAGGGAGCCGATGCGTTTTTCCGGAATTTCCGTAAGTGTGATCTCCACCTGTTTTACTCCATCGCCAATGGTCGCCCCATTTTTTGTGGTGGCCACAGGGACATCTCCCATTGCGGCACGGGCAGCGGCGGGAACAAGGCGCAGAAAATCGTGGACCGTAACGCTCATTTCGCGCAACAGCGTGAAGGGGGCTTCGTTCATGGTCTATGAGCCACGGATTAACCGCCGGCCACAGGGGGCCATACCGCTAGAGCATCGCCATCGGCCAAAACTTTCCCCGAACGTTCGCTGGGGGCAAGATAGACTCCGTTGACGAGAATAAGGTGGACTAGTTTCGCTGGTAACCCCACACCGTCAAGGGCTTCTCCCACTGTGATACCCTCGCGCAGGCTGAGAACAGCCTCATTTCCTTCCGCCCCTGCAGGAAGATAACGAGAGAGAAGCGCATATAGCTTCAAGGTAATCTTCA
>JASLYJ010000086.1 GCA_030739855.1 Alphaproteobacteria bacterium
GAGGGCGAAGGCGTGGCCCAGGACTACGTGCTGGCATACATGTGGTTCGACCTTAGGTTAAAGCTTACCACGGCACAGGAGGAGGAATCATGGTTTCCTGGTGGAGAGATAAGCTTGCGGAGAAAACAGCTTGCGGAGGTGGCGGCTATGATGACGCCCGGCCAGGTCGCCGAAGCTCAGTACATCGCCCTTGCTTTGTTAAATAAGGACAGGATCCCGCTCCAGCAGTGGATGGAGAAACACCCTAAATAACCACTCTGACACCCGGCAGACACCAGCACGGCTAACCTCAGTTCCGTAATCGCACTAAGCTGTCTGTGTTAAAATTGTTTCCGGATCTTCTTGAGCCGATGAGGGCAACTATGACTGGCAAACAACACACCGTTACCATTATCTACAACGATGGGAAAAAATATGTAGGTGGATGGAAGGGGGATAGAAATCTGTGGTCAGGGCCTGGCACAACACCCCCGGGTAAGCCACACGGACAGGGCACCGCTACCTATCCAGATGGGAGTACATACGTCGGTGAATGGAAGGATGGCAAAAAACACGGGTATGGCGTTTATACCAAAGCCGATGGGAGAGTTAAGAAGGGCACGTGGGTTTACGATGAGTT
>JASLYJ010000087.1 GCA_030739855.1 Alphaproteobacteria bacterium
GGAGGATGATTACATAATGTTGGTGGATGTCGATGCGGCGAACTTGGAAGCAAGCGATTTTGCGTTTGTCTGACGCACGGGCTTGTTTTCCTTACAAGAGGCCGGGATAATTTTCCGGCCTCTTTTTTATGCCCGCCACATACCATGCATCTGCTCTCGCCACGCCTTGGAAATAGGGCCTCATCCTGTTCCTAGTATTGCCAAAGGCTTTTTTCCGCCAGAACCAGGGGCCGCTTTCGACAATTCCGGAAGGGCTGTGGATGAATGGGCTGGGAAAATGCCCACAGGAGAGGTCACGTTACAGACGGGGCGTTACAGGGCGTTTCGGGAAGGGATATATGTCTTTTTTCCCGTATTATCCACAGTGTTTTCCACAGGATGCCCACAGCTTTTCCACCATATGATCCCGCCCCACGGGAGGCTCCTGGATGCCCCCCCAAATAGAGATTAATCAGTTCCTGCCGTAGATGTCCTCGAGCCGTTCGATGTCATCCTCGCCGAGATAGTCTCCCGACTGCACCTCGATCAGGAGGAGCGGATCGTCTCCCTTGTTTTCCAGGCGGTGCACCGTGCCCTGGGGGATGAAGGTGGATTCATTTTCGTGGAGTTCAAAGCTT
>JASLYJ010000088.1 GCA_030739855.1 Alphaproteobacteria bacterium
TTTCAATCAATTGCACCAAAAACTGGAAAGCAACACTTTCTTGTGCCAACTGTGATTGAGTAATAATGCATAAATTTTCTGTATCCGAGCTATCTAAGGGATTGAAAAATAGAGATTTTTCATCTGTTGAATTAACTCAACATTATTTAAATAGAATTGATCACTCTGACCTTAATGCATTTATTACTGTGACTGAAGATTTAGCTTTATCTCAGGCTAGAGAGGCTGACACTATGCTAGCAAAAGGGAAGGCTAATAATTTAACTGGTATTCCATATGCGCACAAGGATATATTTTGCACTAAAGGAATAAAAACATCGGCCGGCTCAAAGATATTGGATTCTTTTATTTCGCCTTATGATGCAACTCTAAGTTACAAGTTGAACATGGAAGGCATGGTTATGCTGGGCAAGACAAACATGGATGAATTTGCCATGGGTTCTTCAAATGAGAATTCTTACTATGGTCCAGTAAAAAATCCATGGGACAAAAAAAGAGTTCCTGGTGGCTCTTCAGGCGGATCTGCTGCTGCTGTATCAGCCCGTTTATCGGCTTTCGCTACTGGAACTGATACTGGTGGAAGTATCCGACAACCAGCAAGCCTTTGCGGCATCA
>JASLYJ010000089.1 GCA_030739855.1 Alphaproteobacteria bacterium
TTTCGATCGGTACTCTTCCATGCGCCAACCCTTTTTGGATCTATGTTTATTCTCGTTAATGTAACGATCCAACAAACCACGGAGGGTTAACCTAGAGGCTTGACTATAATCAAAGACTTCTCCTTGATCTAATTTCCGTTCAATAGTTCTAGCCCATTTCTTTGCACCAATTTTAGTGTCAAAGTTTCTTGATATAGTTTTAAAACCAACACGCTTAACAATACAGTTATACGAGACAGTTGATTTGTATTTTACTTTTCTAATATGTGCCATTTTCACTCTCTTTCTGAAAGTGAAAGTTGTAGTGAGGGTGTATTAGGATTAACTTTTAAAAAAACTTTTCTCTTTTTTGGCTGTTCACTTGGCAAACCCCAAGAGACATAAACCACGACCCCCAGATTAGGAATCTGGTGCTCTATCCTACTGAGCTACGGGCACCCTAACGTTTTCAACACTTTTTACCGTGCACCGAAACTTTCAAAAGTTTCTGGTACCACATTGGTACCACCATTTTTAATAGTAGCACGAATTTAGAAGCATTACGACACTTGAGTAATTCTTTTTAAACATCAAAGAAGAGCTGCATGGGCATGCCCAAAAGTTCCA
>JASLYJ010000008.1 GCA_030739855.1 Alphaproteobacteria bacterium
ATCGCCGCGATAGAGAAGAACCCGCGAATTGGCCAGAACCGTCGCCAGTGCGGGCTTCGCCACTGGATCGCGCAGCACCACCCCGGCATCACCCAGGGAACGTGCTCTCTCCAAAACCGAGGCCATACGTACCGCCTTAGCGTTGCCTACCGCGCCATAAGTACGAGCACCTGAAAAAATATGGAGTTCAGCGTCCGGCACCTGGGGCCGGATTTCCGCCACCCACAGATCAAGAAGCCAGTTGAGGGAACGCATGGGATTGGAGGTAAACACCACCCGCGGCGGCGGCGGGATCTCAAGAGGCGTTGCGGTACGGAAGACCTCGCTAATGCCGTAAGGAATCACGTGACGTCCACCCACGGGCACCCAGAAGGGACAGGAGGCAGCGTGATAACGGCCAGAAAATACGATTTCAGGGTGCCATTTCAACAACGGCCACAGATAACGCAATTTCAGCAGATAGCGCGCCGGATTATGAATCCAGAATATCCGCCGCCGCGCCCTGGGCAGCAGGGAAATGAGAGTGTGCCCGCGATTGGCGATATAGAGATCGGCGTCGCCGAAAAAGTCCCCGGCCTCGAGGGCCGGCGCCAGCGGCGCCCAGTCCACCCCACGGGAATTTAGGGGAGCCTCGCAATTGTTGCGCACAATAACCTCGTGCCCGCGCGCCGCCAGGGCATGGGCAAGGCCGATGAAGGCCGATTCCGCGCCACCGATTGGAGCGTTCTCGGGTGTACGACCATCGAAATGAATGCCGTCATCGGCCATGACGATACGCGCCATCAGTTGTCACCGAACTCATCGCCATAGCGAGCCTTGAAATAGGAAAGGATGGGAAAGAGACCCGCCAGAAGGGCAACGAGGAATCCCAGCTCGCCTTCACGGTAGCCGCGCCGGCCGACATAGCATTTCCAGAAGCGGGAAAAAATCCGCCGCATATTGGCGCCGAGACTGCCCAGATCGCCAGAATCACGCAGGTCCAGGGCGCGCGCCGTTGAATAGTTGTCGAGACGTTTGAGCATGTCAGAAATATCACGATCCACGAAATGCTGGAGCCGCTGTTTCAGAGCCGCGCCCTCTTTACCGTCGAGAGTCAGAGAAGGATGCACCCGCTGTGCACCCACCCGTTTCACGCCCTTGCGGGTGAGGCCGGGAAAGGCGGAACGGCCAAAGGACGCGCCCCAGCCATAACGCACCAGCCGCTCCCCCACGTAGTTGTCCACGGGAATCAGGTGCCAATCAGCCGGGGAGGTGGAGATGACCTGGCGTATTTCCACCGCCAGTTCCGTTGTCACTTGTTCGTCGGCGTCCACCTCTAGAACCCAGTCACCCTCGCAGGCGGCAAAACCAGCGTTGCGACGGTCGCCTTCAAGCTCCCACGATCCTTCCACCAGGCGGCCGGTATAGCGCGCGGCGATGGTCTTGGTGCCGTCGCTGCAGTCGTCGAGCACTACCACGATCTCGTCGGCGAATGCCAGACGATCGAGACAGTCCGCGATCTGATCTTCCTCGTTATGGGCCACCACCAGCGCCGAGAGTCTGCATTCGCTCATGGCGTTTCCACCTCCAGCGCTCTGCCACTTTCACCCGTCATGAATCCCCTCCTCATTCATCCGCGCTATGCTAGACGAAAGCGCGGGATCACGAAACACCGTCACCATCCCGGCATCGCCCCCACAGTTCGGCGGCGGCAGCGATAACGGCATCCACAGAAAGACTCGCCATCAGCGTTCCCGTGGTGCGATGGTTGAAACTGGGCGCACCCACCAGCGCATTATAGCTTTTCCGAGTGCGCACCACCGCCGCGCGCGGGCCCGTGGGCGCGTAATGGCGGTCCTGGCTGGGGCCGAACAGGCCCAAGGTAGGCAGCCCGGCGGCAGCGGCCATATGCATCAGGCCTGAATCGTTGCCGATATAGAAATCACAGCGTTCGAGACAGGCATATGCGGTTGGTAGGTCGACCCGACCCATCAGATCGAGACGGCGTTCCGGCGGCACCGAATCGAGGACCAGCGTTGCCGCCGTGTGCTCGTTTTCGTCCCCGAACACAGCCACCCGTGCGCCGGAGAAAAGCCCATCGGCGCCTGTGAGTCGGGTGATCAACGCTACGAAATTTTCAGCCGGCCATTGTTTGCCAATCCAGTTGGTGGTGGGGCCGATTCCCAAGACGAATTCGCCCTTGGGCACTAGGGATTGCGCCGCGTCCTTTGTTTCGGGAGAGACCTCCAGGCGCGGCAGGGGCGGGTCCTCGATCCGCAGCACATGGGCAATCTCTTGCAGGCGGTGCAGGGTGGTGGTGCGCCGCTTGCCGCGGAAGATACGCCGCCGCCAGGTGGGCAAGAACCACGCCAGACTGGTGCCACGCAGATCCACCACCATAAACCACCGGGAAAGAACACAGCGCAACCACAACCACAACCAATGGCCGACTCCGGCGAATTTACGCAGGGGGATAACCCGCACCACACCCGGCAGGGCCGCAAACAGGGGTGCGGGGACCTCGCCACAGGCCACCGTGATGCGGCAGTCGGGGTAGCGGGTGGCGAGATGGGCCAGAATCCCGGTGGACAAAACTGCGTCGCCGATACGGGTGGCGGTGATGAAAAGGATGTTCTTCATAGCCCTGAGTTATAAGCGGCAACGCCCCGCCACGCAAAGCCGCCCTTGCCAAAACCATCCTCCTCCCCTAACTGATAGAGGCTCTTTTGTTCCAACCGTGGAAGTTCTCATGAGTGACACCACCGCCATTCTTCTCAAAAACCGAGGCGTTCTTGCCGTAAGCGGTGGAGATGCGCGGGAGTTCCTTCAGGGGCTGGTTTCCAACGACCTCAACCGAGTCTCGCCCGCACAAGCTGTCCACGCTGCCTTGTTGACGCCACAGGGGCGCTATCTCCACGATTTCTTCATCGTTGAAAAAGGCGGCAGGTTTCTTCTCGACTGTGAGGTGGAACGCTGTGACGACCTCTTGAAGCGCCTGAAGATCTATACCATGCGCTCGGAGGTAGAGTTGGCCGAGGTGTCTTCCGATTATGTCGTTGTCCTCTTTATGGGCAAGGACGCGGGCAAAAAGCTGGGGCTTTCGGAAACTCCGGGTCAAGCCACGGCCTTTGGCGGCGGTGTAGCCTATGGCGATCCACGGCTGTCGGAGCTAGGCGCGCGCGCCCTACTGCCCTGCAACAAGGCCGAAGCAGCCCTAGAGGATGCCGGGTTCGCCCGCGGCGAGATAGAGGACTACGAGAGGCTGCGCCTAGAACTAGGGGTCCCCGACGGGTCGCGCGACATGGAGGTGGAAAAGGCCTTGCTTCTGGAGAATGGGTTCAACGAGCTTCACAGCGTTGACTGGGACAAGGGCTGCTACATGGGGCAAGAACTCACCGCCCGCACCAAGCACCGAGGGTTGGTGAAGAAGCGTCTGATGCCGGTGGCCGTGAACGGCCCCCTCCCCGCACCGGGCACGCCGGTGATGCTGGACGAAAGCGAAGTGGGAACCGTGAAATCGGGATTGGACACTTGCGCGCTGGCCCTGCTCCGGCTTGAGGCGATAGAGAGCGCGCAGGCCCAAGGCGGCGCGGCGTTGACGGCCGGAGAGGCGCGGCTGACACCGCAACAACCCCATTGGATGAAATTCGAAACGGCAGAAGAGGCCTGAGCCGCTCTAACTGCTACGGATACGGCCCGAGACCCTAGTCGAGACCGTGCCGTAGCGGGCCGGATAGACCATGAGCTCCTGGGCCATGGTCCTACCCCTCGATCTTAGAAAAATCGGCCACCGCCCCCATGACCGCGCCGATACGGGAGAGCAGCCTGAGCCGGTTAGCGCGCAGGGCCGCATCCTCGCAATTGATGGTGACGTGGTCAAAGAAGGTGTCCACGGAAGGGCGCAATGTGGCCATGGCGGTCATGGTGGCGGTAAAATCCTCGGCCTTGAGTTTGACTGCGCTTTCCTTCTCCACCGCGCCCAAGGCTTGTGAAAGAGCTTTTTCCTCCACCGCTTCAAGACGTTTGATATTTACTTTGCCGCCATAGGACTTGCCGTCCTTCTTCTCCTCGATGGCGACGATATTCACTACGCGGTTGAAGGCGGTGAGCAGATTAGCCCCGTTGTCGCTTTCGAGAAAGCTGGAAAGAGCCTCCACGCGGGCCATGAGGCGGACCAGGTCGTCCTCACCGCCAAGAGCAAAGACGGCGAAGATAAGGTCGTGGCGCACGCCTTTTTCCTTCAGATGCACCTTGAGGCGGTCGGCGAAAAAAACCAGCAGATCATCGGGGTCGAGCCGCACCTCCTTGCCATGGAATGAGGCAGCCTTGGAGAAAATCGTCGCCAGGGGAATGCGCAGATGGTTCTCCAGGATCAGGCGGATGACACCGAGCGCGGCGCGGCGCAGGGCGAAAGGGTCTTTCGAGCCGGTGGGTGGCTCGCCGATGGCAAAGAAACCCACTAGGGTATCTATCTTGTCGGCCAGGGCCACGGTCACGCTGACCGGCTCGGTAGGACAGTCTTCGGATGGCCCGGCGGGAGCATAATGGTCGGTGATAGCATCGCAAACTTGGGCCGGCTCACCGTCATGGGAGGCGTAATAACAACCCATGGTCCCCTGAAGCTCAGGGAATTCACCAACCATGCCGGTGACGAGGTCGACCTTGGCAAGACTGGCGGCGCGGGAGGCCTGTTTCTTCTCGGCCCCGGGGACATAGATGGCTAGTTCAGCAGCCAGTTTACCCAAACGCTCGGCCTTATCGGCTAGAGAGCCCAGCTTTGCGTGAAAGACCACGTCAGCTAGCGTGGGAAGGTGGGCTTCCAGCCTGTCTTTGCGGTCCTGATCCCAGAAGAACCGGGCATCTGATAACCGTGCCCGCAGCACCCGTTCATTGCCGGCGATGATTGCCTTACCCTTATCGTCGGGGTGGGTAGCAGCCACCATGATGAAGTAAGGGGCAAGGTTACCATCGGCATCCAACAGAGAAAAATACTTTTGGTGATGGCGCATGGAGGTGGTGAGCACCTCCGGCGGTAGGTCCATGAAGTCCTGGTCAATGGATCCCATAAGCACCACTGGCCATTCCACCAGCCCCGTCACTTCATCTAAAAGAGCATCGTCATGCCACACGGTGAGTTTTTTCTTTCTTGCCAGATTTTCTGCAGCGCGCAAGATGGTCTCGCGGCGGCGAGCCGGGTCAAGCATGACCGAAACCTGTTCAAGCTTTGCTTCGTAATCAGCGAAATCGGTGATGGTGATGGAGCTAAGGCTAAGAAAACGGTGGCCCTCTGTCATGTTGGAAGCAGGTTTATTGCCGAAAGATACGTCGCCTACAATTTTCCCGTCGAACACGCATAAGATGCCATGTAGGGGTCTAACCCAGCGCTGGGGGCTTGTTCCCCATCTCATGGATTTGGGCCAAGGGAATGCCTCAAAAACGCCCCTAAATAATTCCGGCAATACCTCGGTAGTTAGATGCCCCTTTTTTTCACTGATAGCGAAGTAAAACTCGGTGCCTTTGATTTCTCGAATTTCGCACTCCTCTAGTGACTTATAGCCCGCTGATTTTAGGAACCCCTGCACCGCCTGATCCGGCGCACCTACCCGCGGACCTTTCTTCTCCTCGCACCGGTCGGGCTGGGTCACAGGAAGACCATCTACCACTAGCGCCAGGCGGCGGGGGGTGACGAAGGAACGGGCAGAATTGAAGGAAAGCTCCGCCGTCTCCAGGCCGTCACAAACAAGGCGCTTGAGATCATCGGCTGCCCGCGCCTGCATGCGGGCAGGGATTTCCTCGCTCAGAAGTTCCAGAAGTAGCTCAGCCATACTCAGCTACTCTCCCCGCTGTCTCCCATATCCTGCTCAGAGACCGCCAGCCAAACTTCGCAACTTCTCTTAGCCAGCCCGCGCACGCGGCCGATATAGGCGGCGCGTTCGGTAACAGAAATAACACCGCGAGCGTCGAGCAGATTGAAGAGATGGCTGGCCTTAATGCACTGGTCGAAGGCGGGCAATGCCAGCCCCGCCTCCAGCAGGCTTTGGCACTCCTTTTCAGCATCCTGGAAATGGCGGGTCAACGCGCGTGTGTCCGCCAGTTCAAAATTATAGGTGGAGAATTCCTTCTCATTGTGCAGGAAAACATCGCCATAGGTTACACCGTCATCATTCCAACGGAGATCAAACACGTTCTCTACGCTTTGTACGTACATGGCCAGTCGTTCTAACCCGTAGGTGAACTCCACTGAAACAGGATCGCAGTCAATACCGCCCATCTGCTGAAAATAGGTGAACTGGGTCACTTCCATGCCATCCACCCAAACCTCCCAGCCCAACCCTGAAGCCCCTAGGGTAGGACTTTCCCAGTCATCCTCCACGAAGCGGATATCGTGGCGAGCGGAATCAATGCCCAGTACATCAAGGCTTTCCAGGTAAATCTCTTGGGCGTCATCGGGTGAAGGCTTAAGCACCGCCTGCAATTGGTAATAGTATTGGAGACGGTTGGGGTTCTCGCCCCAGCGCCCATCGGAAGGACGGCGGCAGGGTTGTACGTAGGCCACCCGCCACGGCTTCGGCCCCAGCGTTCGCAAACAAGTGGCGGGATGGAAGGTGCCTGCACCCATTTCCACGTCATAGGGCTGTAGCAGGATGCATCTCTTTCCTTTCCAAAACATCTGCAGAGACAGAATTAGGTCTTGAAAGGTATCGGGTGGTACGGATTTTTTGCGGGCCATCAAATCGCCGCCATAAAGGACCAGGTGGAAGGAGGCAGGAACCGAGAAAAATCTACTGGCCGCACGGGTTTCGGTCAAGCAATGGCCACGGGCCTACTGGATGCTAGCCAGGTTTAAGAAAGGGACAGTCGTCGCGCTCGCAAGGATCACGCGATTCCGCAGAACAATAAACCCCACATACCGCACAAGCGGTCATGTCTTCAGCCTCGAGCACAGGTGGGCTGGCAAGACCTGACCGGCGGGTTTCCTCGTCGCGGTCACGCCTGAGGATAACCCAGAGAAGGGCCAAGGGTATGGCAATGAGCAGAATCTCGAAACCAGAAATGCCGAACATCAAGGTGCCCCATGAATCACAGTTCCAACCCTTGGCACCCGCGCAGAACGGCCTCTGCTTCAGAGGTATAGGTTCCATTGGCCTCGTCGGTGTGCAGAACCAGACCCGGTGACATGCGTAGAGGCCCGGAACTTCCCTTGCGCGCACTTACCAAAACTCTTTTGGCGGCTTTCCCTACGCGCGGCCACAGCGGGAAGACCACAACCTCTCCTGCCCTTCCTTCCAGGGCTGAAAGCAATCTCCCCAGATGCTCGGCGTGGTGAATAAAAGTAATGCTCCCGTCTTTCGCCACCATACGGAGCGCGAAGGAAACCCAGTCACTGAGCCGGGCCGGGCCCTCCACATTGGCCTGGCGCTTAGCTATATGGGGCGGGAGATTGACGTTATGGGCTTCGAGAAAAGGTGGGTTTACCGCCACGCAATGGAAGCTTCCTGGTTCAAGTTCGCGAGGGGGGTCGAGAATATTACCCGTCACCACCCGCACCCGATCCTGCAGACCATTGCAGATCGCGTTTTCACCTGCAAGCACCGCAAGCTCCTCCCGATATTCCAGCCCGGTCACAGTGACACCGCCCACCCGCCGCGCCAAACACATGGAGACCGCTCCCACTCCAGCTCCGGAATCAAGCACGGAATCACCAGCGCGCGCAGACACAGCAGCGGCTAGGAATACCGGATCAATGGCTGTGCGGTAGCCTTCTACGGGCTGGCGCAGGACCACGGCACCGCCGAGCAAGAAATCTTCGCTTACCTCCTCTTCCCTTAAGGCCGACACAGCGCACATTTCTTTCGTCCTTCAAGTGTTTCCGTCCGCGAACACCACGTCCTTATCACGGGCGCCCGCTGCATCGAGGAGGCAGCAAGCACGCGCGTAGTCGCGGTCAGTCACCATAAGTCGACGCGGCAGAGCGCCGATACTACCTTCGAGGATGCTAGTATGGATATCAAAAACAATGGCCTCAATATTCTCTCCGGCAAGAATAGCTGAGGCCCAGGAGAGAATGACGGGATTATTAGTGCGAAATAGTTCCTTCATATGAAGAAAACAGTTTTTCTTTCTCTGAAATATTTAAAAACTAAATTATTTTTTAGAATCGATGAGAACAGCGCTATAGCTGGTGGTAACATATTCGTTCCATATGTATTGGGACAAATAAATAATATGTAATTCTGGATCTAGCATTCATAGCTCAATGGCCTATCATATTATGATGACAATGCTGGCGATTAGCCCTTCCAAGAGATGCTACGTCCAATGTGGTGTGGGGCATTCCCCTACGCAAATTTGGAGATATTTTTGGCCGTTATAATCAATCTCGACCAGGAAAGGAGCCGACCTCCCGAGGCGGCGTTGGACCACCTAACCAGCATGGTGTCCGCGGACCTGACCCAAGTCAACGAAATCATCCTACAACGCATGGAAAGCCAGGTAGGACTGATTCCACAACTGGCAGGACATATAATAGCGGCCGGAGGCAAACGGCTGCGGCCCTTGTTAACCTTGGCTTCGGCGCGACTGTGCGGCTATGAAGGTCGCCAGCACCTCGGCCTTGCCGCTAGCGTCGAGTTCATCCATACCGCTACCCTTCTCCATGACGATGTGGTGGACGATAGCGGCCTGCGCCGAGGCAGGGCTGCTGCTAATACATTATGGGGTAACAAGGCCAGTGTCTTAGTGGGGGATTTCCTATTCAGCCGCGCCTTTCAGCTGATGGTAGCTTCGGAGTCTATGAAAGTTCTTGATATCCTTTCCTCGGCTTCCGCTGTGATCGCCGAAGGTGAGGTGCAGCAACTATTGATTACCAACGATCCGGAAACCTCTGAGGCCGCCTATCTCGACGTAGTGCGAGCAAAAACGGCGAAGCTGTTCTCCGCTGCCTGCCGCATCGGCGCCGTGGTAGCCAAGCGCCCTGAGAAGGAGGAGGAGGCACTGGAGAGCTTCGGGCTCAATCTCGGCATCGCCTTTCAGCTGGTGGATGACATGCTGGACTATTTAGCGCCCAGCGATACGTTGGGCAAGACTGCCGGGGATGACTTCCGCGAGGGCAAGATGACCCTTCCCGTGATCCTTGCCTATTACCGCGGGTCGAAAACGGAACGCCAGTTCTGGCGCCGTACCCTAGAAGATATGGAACAGAAGCCGAGCGACCTCGAAAAGGCCGTAGCCTGTATGAAACGCCATAGTGCCCTCGACGATACGGTTGAACGCGCCCGCCACTATGCAGCCCTAGCGTGTGGTGCCCTGGCTGTCTTCCCACGAGGAGAAATGAAGGAAGCACTCCTGGGCGTGGCGGATTTCTGCGTAGAACGTGCCTATTGAGAGATGCGCACTCAGCGCAGCATGCTTGCGGCGAAATGGCGTTGGCGGTATAACCCCCCGGCCCCTGATACAGGACCTGGGACAAGAGATTCCTAAGAAGAGAAACGCTGGCCACACATGACCATCAGGGCTTCGGAGTGTAGCTCAGCCTGGTAGAGCACCGTCTTCGGGAGGCGGGGGCCGGAGGTTCAAATCCTCTCACTCCGACCAATCTTTTATCTTTATAGTCGAGATAGTGGTGGCGATAGCGCCTGGCTACATTCCCGATTTCCACCAACAGGCATACATCCACGGTATTAAACCCACGGTCGATGACAGCGCCCTCCCCTACCATGCCACCCACGCGCAAATAACCCTTGATTAGCGGTGGCATTTCACGCAAGGCATGGCGTTCGTCCACGTGGTGTTTTTTCAGGATTTCCATTTCTACATAACGTCCCGGTAGCGCTTTCGGCCGCCATGATTTAGGTGCCGCGTGGTGATGGCGCAAATAGGACAGAGCGGTGGCCATTTGCTTAGGGTCTACACCGGGGAAGCTGGCGCAACCGAACATCAGGGTGATGTCATGGGCCTGGGCGTAGCTGGCAAGGCCGCTCCACAGGCGCTGCATAATCGCCTTACTGCGATAGCGCGCATCCACGCAGGATCGCCCTAGCTCAACTATTTCTCCTGGATAGTTCTGCAATGGAGAGAGATCAAACTCACCCGCTGAGTAGAAGCCGCAGCGCGTATCGGCCACGGATCGGCGGAGCAAGCGGTATGTGCCCACCACAGATGGGTAAGAAGCACGAAGAGACCTATCGATCACTAGAAGGTGATCACAATGGGCGTCGAATTTGTCGAAATCTAGGCCCGCTCGCTTGACATCCACCTTAGGAGAAACCCCCATGCCCTCATAGAAGGCGTGATACCTAAGCCGTTGCGCTGCCTCCACTTCCCGCTGATTTTTGGTCAGACGCACCTCAAAGTGATTAGCTCCGACCGGGGATGTTTTCGTCCGCTCCATCATGCACTCACCACACCGTCTCACGTAAAAGGGAATACTAGAGATTCACGAGACCAGCTGCCAGACCCTTGAGACGAGCCAACCTGATGGCCGGAGGAGGATGAGAATGATAGAAGGTGGAGTAGAGGTGATCGGGAGTCAGGGTGCTGGCATTATCCTGATAGAGTTTTACGAGCGCTTGGACCAGCATTCCGACATCGCTGTTGGCTGCAGCATATCTATCCGCTTCGTATTCAAAACGGCGCGACAAAAGGGATGTCAGAGGGTGAATAAATATCATAAACATCGGCACAATAAGTATGAATAGTGCTAGCGCCATATACTTCGAAGGTGCACTGACCCCAAGGCCGGAATAAAACCAATGGGTATCTGCTAACCAGCCGAGGGTCATCAACCCAGCTAGGGCGAGAATGGCTGACGCAACAAAAAGTTTTGGAACATGGTGACAATTAAAATGGCCCAGCTCGTGGGCTAGTACGGCTTCAATTTCTTCCGCTCCCAGACCCGTGAGAAGTGTATCGAAAAAGACGATACGCTTGTTCCGCCCAAAACCGGTAAAATAGGCGTTACCGTGAGAAGAACGTCGCGAGCCATCCATAACGAATATCTCTTTAAGTACCAAACCACATCTTTCGGCAAGTTGCCCGATTCGTACTTTCAGGGTTTCATCTTTCAAAAGCGTGAACTTGTTAAATAGGGGCGCAATAAAACGGGGATAGAGCCATAGGTTGAGCAACAGAAAGCAAGTCCAGACGCCCCACACATGGAGCCACCAGCTACCCTCAGATGTTTCCATCAGCCACAGAACGAAACAGATAAGCGGTGTGCCGATAGCCAAAAGGAGGAGAAGAGATTTCAGGCAATCGGAAAGGAAAACCGCTGCGGTGGTACGATTAAATCCGAACCGTTCCTCGATTACGAAGGTGCCATAGAGTGTAAAGGGAAGCCGTAACACAGCGCTGGCCACAAGAAGACAGAGAAGAACGCCCGTTCCCCGGAAAAGTCCAGAGACATCCGAAGCCCTCCACAAGCCATCCAGAAGATCAATGCCCCCACCCAGGGTCCAGGCCAGCAACAGTAAGGCTCCATACGGCAGCGCCAGAAGATTGAGACGAGTCTTGGTGATTGTATAATCAGCTGCTTTCTGGTGGTTCTCTAGCGAGATGCTAGCTTTAAAATCTTCAGGTATGGCAGCGCGGTGGGAACGGACCCGGACGATCTGACGTGTGCCGAGCCACAATTCAAGGCTCAGCGACGCGAACAGAAAACAGAGAAAAAATCCGGTAAAAAATTCCATAAAGCAGTGCCATTTTTACGGTAAAGTTAGCCGTGACGGCTCTCAAAATCAGCCATAAATTCAACCAAGACATCCACCCCGTGCTCGGACATGGCATTATATAGAGAGGCGCGGAAACCACCTAAAACAGGGTGACCCCTGAGATTGATTAAACCATGTTCCAGGGCTTCCTTATCAAAAACGTCATCAAGTGTCTCGTCTGCTAGCTTAAAACAGACGTTGACCCGCGAGCGGGCCTCGGGTGCCACAGGACAGCAGTAGAAATCGCTACCGTCGATAAGACCATAGAGCTTGCTGCTTTTAGCTTCACTTGCCCGCTCCATAGCGGCAAGACCGCCTTCCTCTTCAATCCACTGGAAAACCAGGCCCGCCATGTAAATGGAGAAGGTTGGCGGCGTGTTGTAACGGGAATCGTTTCTCATCTGGAGACTATAATCGAAGACGCTGGGAGTAAGAGCATGAGCGTGGCCACCAAGTTCTTCCCGCAGGATAACGATGGTCAGCCCCGAAGGACCGACATTTTTCTGGGCACTGGCATAGAGAAGCCCATAGCTGGAAACGTCAACGGGGCGGGTGAGGAAATCTGATGTCATATCCGCGACCAGAGGGACACCGTCGAGCTTCGGAGTTTCGGGAAACTGCACACCATTGGCAGTTTCGTTGGTAGTGATGTGGCAATAGGCGGCCTCCGGCCTTATACACCATTCCGTTTGTGGAGGAATGTGCGTAAAACCGCCAGGTTCTCCGCTGGCGGCAATTTCAACCCGGCAATAGCGGCGAGCTTCAGCGATGGCACGGCCAGACCAGTAGCCGCTCTCCACGTAATCCGCGCCGGCATCCCCCGCCACCTCTGGGGCGGCGAGATTGAGCGGCACCAACGCCAGCTGCGCCATAGCGCCGCCGTGCATGAACAAAACCCGGTAGCCCGGCGGTAGCCCGAGGAGCGCGGAAAGACGCGATACGGCGGTGGAAGCGATCTCCTTGAAGACATCGCCCGTAAAGGGCATTTCCATGACAGACAGGCCGTGGCCGTTCCAGTCCAGCAATTCGTCGCGGGCGCGAGCCAGCACCGGCTCCGGCATCATAGCCGGACCGGCGGCGAAATTGAACAGGCGCGGCATGATCAGAAAAGGCCGAGGCCGAAGGAGCTGGAAACCATGAAGAAGAACAGGGGCACCGAGAGCATGGCGTTGGTGCGTGAGGTGAGAAAAGTGATGCGGGCGCAGCGGGCACGTTCATCAAAAGGCACCGGCACAAAGCCCAATACCTTCTTTTGATGGGGCCATAATACCAGCCAGACATTGAGGGTCATGATAGTGCCAATCCAGCCCCCCATCCCAATCACGGCATCGGCTCCATTAAGCATAGCAGCATCGACAAGACGACCACTGTGCCAAAGCATTAAAAACCCGGTTACCCAAGTGACGATGGAAGCGTGGCGAAAAGTTGCGTGCTCACGTTTTATGCGTTTTGTGAAGCCGCCATCAGTTTCATTTGACACCTCTTCTGGACACAGCGGTTCGAAACGTGGCCGCATGACGATATTAACGTAGATATGGCCGATCCAGATGATGGCAGCCATGATGTGAATCATCCTCAGGAGAACAGGGATTAGATCCCCGAGCATATCCACGGAGAACCTATCCGTTCACCAGATGACTGACGACCGCCCACAACAGCAGAGTCAGGACAACCCCGGCAAGGAATGTCCCCGCCATAGAATCGTGAGGAAGTTTATACATATTACGCAGTCTACTCGCGCAGGGAGGCAGCCGATTGCACGCTCCGCATGACGTAGGGCAGCGTGTTCCTACCAGGACGGCTGGCCTCGGTGATCGCCTCCTCCACGATGTAGTGATGTGGTGATTTGTAACACACTGGATCGGTGTTGGTGGCATCGCCAGTGAGTAGATAGGCCTGGCAACGACAACCGCCTACATCTTTTTCCTTATCGTCACAGCTGCGGCATGGTTCCTTCATCCAGTCTTCACCGCGATACAAGTTGAAGGCTGGCGATTCGTGCCAGATCCACGACAGGTCATGGTCACGCACGGATGGAAAATCAATCTCCTTGATAGCCCGGGCCTCTTGGCAGGGCATGGCCGTACCATCTGGAGCGATGGTGAGGTGAATAGCGCCCCAGCCGTTCATGCACGCCTTGGGAAACTTGTCGTGATAGTCAGGGACGACAAAATAGATAGTCATCTTTTTGCCCAGCCGTTCGCGCGCTTCGTTGACCAGTTGCTCGGATCGTTTCACCTGCTCCTTTGTAGGCAGTAATTCGTCGCGGTTATGTAGGGCCCAATTGTAATATTGAATCTGCACGTATTCGAGGTAGTCGGCTTCAACCTCCTCACACATATCGAGGATTTCCTTGGTCTGGTCGATGCTCTCGCGACATACCGGGATATTGAGTGAGAGGGGGAAGTCCAGTGCCTTGATATCACGGGCGACCTGCATCTTCTTGTCGTGGGCATCGGCCCCGATAAGCTTGTTGGTGATGGCGGGGTCACAGGACTGGATGCTGAGCTGGATTTGGTTGAGGCCAGCTTCCTTAAGAGCCTCGAGCTTGTCCTTGGTCAGTCCAACACCACCGGTGATTAGATTTGTGTAATAGCCGAGCCGGCCGGCCTCTGCGGTGATTTCCACGATATCGTCGCGCATCATGGGCTCGCCGCCGGTGAGTCCAATCTGCAACGCCCCCATCTCGCGACCTTCGTGGAGAACGCGAAACCATTCATCGGTGCTTAGCTCGTGCTTCCGGTAGGTATCATAATCGAGAGGATTGTTACACCACGGGCACTGAAGCGGACAGCGGTAGGTCACCTCCATACATAGCCACAATGGTATGCCCTGGCCGTCCAGTCTGACTTCCATTTCTTCTTTACCGATTACCATTTTCCTCTAATCCTCCTTCTTTCTTCCTAATCCATCCTTTGGCGCTGGATTCCTCCAAAAATTTGCACACGCTTTTTTCGACCAGGGAGGCCGATTCCGGATTAGGCCCGTTCTTAACTTCCTCCTTCAACTCATCGATAATTTCTGTAACTGACCTATCGCCATCACAGCGTTTAAGGGTTTCTGCCGCCGTCTCATTAAGCTTGACGATCCCTTCGGGATACATCAGGAGATACGCCTTCTGGCGCTCTTCCCAACGGAACATGTAAAACGGATGCAGCTCGAACCGGTCTGTCGGATCAATTCGCAGAGTTTCTGCCATTAGTGGTGCCCTTTTTTTCGATCGCCATTCACATCAGAAATCAGCCGTTGGAAATTGGTCGTAAACATGGGAAATCCCCCTGTTTATTGGATATTGCTAATGCTGATATTGCCAATGCGGACCGGCGCGCCGGAAGCGACGCATCAAGAAAATGCGGGGGCCTAAAAACGAAGGCCCCCGCATTAACTTAAACTGATCTAACGCACGTAGGCGTAAGCAGTAACTTCAAAACCAAGACGTAGATCACAATATGATGGATCAACCCAATTCATGATGTTCTCCTAAATTATTTTTCTTATCATTGCGCCGTCATTGGCATCGGGCATTTAAATACAATTCATCTGAACGAATGATGAATAGAGGAGCTATGTTTAGAAAATTATTTTTTTATTTCATACGACATACTATTCATCATAAAAAATGGCTAAAATTAACGTATTTTTTTAATTTGTTACTATAGTGTAACCACATTATTTTTAATTTGTTACTATGGTGTAACCAAATGGCCCTGCATCATGAACAACCTTCGCGTCTATGCGCAGGTGCCACGGCCCTGAGGCAGGATAAGAAAACCTAGCCGCAAGGTACGCTCACGTGCGGCACCGTTTTCACCACTCACAAGACGTACCTTTTCCTCACCAACTCCACCTTCAAGAAAAGCACCGAGACGCCGTTCTAGATAGGAAACGAGATCGGGCGGTAGCGCTTGTGGCGTCCCTTCTCCTGTTACGTGCCAAACTACCAAGCACTGGCCTGGCTTCAGATCTGACACCTCTAGGGCCGGAATCTCCTGGGCGGGAGAGGGCACGAAATGGGGATAACGTAGGGTCAGCACCCGTGACCCAGGAAAGGCGACGCGGAAATTACCGCCTATATGTTCATCTCCCGCTACGATGGTGCCGCGCGTGAACCCGGCGACAGCTATCGCCGACGCCAATTCCGGATAGGGCTCGAAGAGGCGGCATTTTTTACACAAAGCAAATCCGCCTTGCGCCTGAGCAATCCAGAACCCTGCCACCAACACTACCGAGCACAGAAGCACCCATCCATAATTTCTAATCTGACCTGCCCTGACCCCCACCTCCTCTACGCGCAGGAAAAAGAAGAGGGGGAACAGCAACAGCACAGGATGCATCCAGCGTGCCTTAAGCGGTCCTACCCCAGCGAAGAAAATACCCAGCAGCAAAAAAAGGAGTGCAATCAGGAAAAAATGCATCAGCAGGCGGTGAATATCTGGCGTATTCACTCTAGCCCCAGTATCTCGGCGGTAGGCGGCTTGCGGAAAAAAGAGCAGGCAAAGCAGCCACAGGGGTGAGAGGAAGAGAACAGGGGCAGAGACTACGGTGCCTAGCCTCTTCATGAGACCACCAGCGTCTCCACCCGCACCCTCACCACTATCCATGGTGCGGGCCATCACTCCCTGCACAGATTCGCCAGCATCAGCCATCCACAGCACCGGGAGCACGATCATCAGAGCAATAATTCCCATTGTGAAAAGGATGTGCGGGGTGAAGATGTGTCGGCGCGTTGGTTCCTGTAACAGGCAGGCGGCGAACAGAGGCAGCGCGAACAGGGCGAAACTGAATTTCGCCAGGAATCCAACCCCCATGGCTAACCCCAAAGCCGCATAGTCCACAAGACGAGGTGAACGTGACGTTACGCCATCTTCCATCAGACGTACCATCAGGTAAAAGGAGGCGCTCACTGCTGCCGAGAGAAGCGCAGTATGGGTAAAACCCTGATGCGCACCCCAGCCAATACTGAATATGAGTAGGGGGGAAAAAGCAGCCAGAAGGGCCAGCCTAGGGTCACGCAGCAAACGCCGCGCGGATCCGTAGAGAAACAAGAACACCAAGCCCCAAAGGATGGCGCGCAGGATAACTGCCACCGCCAGAGACGGCCCGAAAACCTCGAACAGCCCCCACAGCATCCAAGTATAGAGTGGCGGCTGACTAGGATTGTAGACGCGGTAGAGACCCTGAGCAAAGAGGACTTGTTCCACATCGTCCACGCCCACGGTACCAGAGAGCAAAAACCGCAGCGCCACAAAAGTTACCAAATAGGTGGCCAGAAGGGTGAGAAAACCACGCCTCTCCGATAAGGTGTCATTCCCCATTGCCTGTTCGCACCCCCTTGCCTCTCTCTGACCTCACCTTGACAGTCTCCTGCGAAAACAACAGATTGCAGGGCTTGACTCAAGAAGTTTCGATCCTGCAACCCCCTTGGGAAAAGCCCCTGAGATGAAGCTCATGTCCAATACCGTCACATCCATTTCTGTAGTCATTCCCGTCTTCAACGAGGCCGACAGCATCCCGCCATTGATGGAAGAACTCCACGCAGTGATGGAGGAGCTTGGTATGGACTATGAAATCCTGTTTGTAGACGACGGCAGCACCGATTCCACCCCATCGCGGTTGGCTGAGGCAAAACAGCGTTATCCTCGCCTGCGCAGTCTGAGACACCAGATCTGTTCTGGCCAGAGCGCAGCCCTACGGAGCGGAGCTGCAGCGGCTGCCCATCCTTGGATCGTGACCCTAGACGGTGACGGCCAAAACGACCCCGCCGATATACCTTTTCTGATTGCGGCCTTTACACCGACGACAAACGGCGCACCACCGTTGGTAACGGGAGTGCGCCGCAAACGGCAGGACAGCCTGTTCAAGCGGCTGTGCTCTCGCACCGCCAACGCCGTGCGCCGTGCCCTGTTGCGGGACGGCACCCCGGATACAGGCTGTTCGCTGAAACTGTTTGCCCGCGAAACCTTTCTTGCGCTGCCCTATTTTGACCATATGCACCGCTTTCTTGCTGCCCTGTTCATAGACCAAGGAAGCGCGATCATCTTAGTAGACGTCAACCACCGCCCGCGTCAGACAGGTATTTCTAAATACGGCCTCGGCAACCGCTTCGGCACCGGAATCATTGACCTTGCTGGTGTCTGGTGGCTGCTCAAACGGGGTAACAAACCGGTCATCGAACCTGAGGAATATGACAATGATTGAAGATTTCCTGCTTGAACTCAGTAGCGGCGAGACTTGGGCCATCTGGGTGGCCGTGGGTTTCTTCGGCCAGGCTATGTTCTCCATGCGCTTTCTTATCCAGTGGATTTCCAGCGAAAAACGCAGGAAAAGCGTTATCCCCATCGCTTTCTGGTATTTCAGTGTCGCCGGCGGCGCCACCCTGCTGGCCTACGCCATCCACCGTCTCGACCCGGTTTTCATCGTTGGCCAGGCCGCCGGTCTTCTGGTCTATGCTCGCAATCTCTATTTCATCAAGATCCGCAAGGATAGTCCCGTTTCGGACATAAACTGACGGAGACAGGAAGGAGGTGATTCAGGCTAGGCGTCAGTCCAGCTCGAAGGTGTCCTTGTAATCACCTTTCAGGGACGGGTTCTGGTCTTCCTTGCGCAACAGGCAATCGCCCACTGCCAGTACGTCAATCTCGGTGCCCATGAAACAGTGGAAGGCATCCTCCGGCGTGCAGACGATGGGCTCGCCACGCACGTTAAAGCTGGTATTGACCACCACCGGACAGCCGGTCAGTGCGTGGAAACGGGAGATGAGCGCGTGGTAGCGGGGATTGGTGTCGGCATGGACCGTCTGCACGCGGGCGGAATAGTCCACATGGGTAACGGCGGGAATTTCGGAACGGGGAACGTTGAGCTTTTCAATGCCGAAAAGCGCCTGTTCGACCGCGGTCATCTCGCGCCGTCGCTTGGCCTGAACATCGGCTACCAGCAGCATATAGGGGCTGTCGCCGTCGAGATCGAACCAGTCGGAAACCGCTTCACACAGCACCGAGGGTGCGAAGGGGCGGAAGGATTCCCGGTATTTCACTTTCAGATTGAGCATCTTCTGCATATCCGGTGAGCGCGGATCGCCGAGGATGGACCGTCCGCCCAAGGCGCGAGGTCCGAATTCCATGCGTCCTTGGAACCAACCCACAGCCTTGCCGTCGGCTAAGGACTGCGCCACCGCGGAGATCAACTCCGCTTCGCCTAAGGTTTTAAAGCGGGCGCCGGCGTCACGCAGCCCGACCTCGGTGTCATCCTGGGAAAATTCCGGTCCGAGATAAGCGCCGGACATGGCGTCGCGGCCCTTTTCCACTTTACGCGGCTGGTCCTGAAACAGGTGGTGTGCGGTGAGAGCCGCCCCCAACGCCCCGCCGGCATCGCCCGCCGCCGGCTGAATCCAGATATTCCTGAACGCGCCGTCACGCAGTATCTTGCCGTTGGCCACGCAGTTGAGCGCCACCCCCCCGGCGAGGCACAGATTATCCATCCCCGTTTCCCGCGCCAGGCCCCGCGTCAGGCGCAACACCACCTCCTCGGTCACCTTCTGGATCGACGCCGCCAAGTCCATGTAGCGCTGGGTAAGCAGTTCTTCGGGCCGGCGCGGCGCACCCCCAAACAGGGCGTGGAAGCGCTCGTTTGTCATGCGCAGCCCCGTGCAATAATCAAAATAATCAAGATCGAGACGGAAGGAGCCGTCCTTCTTGAGGTCTATGAGGTTGTCCATGATCAAATCCGTGTATTTCGGCTCGCCATAGGGAGCCAACCCCATGAGCTTGTATTCCCCGGAATTGACCCGGAACCCCGTGTAATAGGTGAAGGCGGAATAAAGCAGGCCCAGGGAATGGGGGAAGTGGATTTCCTTGATGACCTCGAGGCTGTTGCCGCGACCGATGGCCGCCGAGGTGGTGGCCCATTCGCCCACCCCGTCCATTGTCAGTACCACCGCCTCTTCGAAGGGTGAGGGGAAAAAGGCAGAGGCCGCGTGGCTCTGGTGATGTTCGGCGAAGAGCAGACGGTTGGCCCAGTCATATTCGGGGTCGAAGCGTTTCAGTTCTTTGGACAGCAGGTCTTTCTGGAACAGCTTCTCGCGCAACCACAGTGGCATAGCCATGCGGAAGGAGGTGAAGCCCCGCGGCGCGAAGGTGAGATAGGTCTCCAGAAGGCGTTCGAATTTAAGAAACGGCTTGTCGTAGAAGGCGACGAAATCCACCCCGTCGAGGCCGATTCCGGCCTCTTCCAGGCAATAGCCAATGGCGTGGACGGGAAAGCGGGAATCGTGTTTCCTGCGGGTGAAGCGCTCCTCCTGGGCGGCGGCGGTGATGCGGCCATCCTCGATCAGGACTGCGGCACTGTCATGATAGAAGGCGGAAACGCCTAGAATACGCAAGGTAGAGGCCCCTGCCTTAGAACAGAGTGTAGATGAAGGGCGCCACGGCGCTGCCTTGGGAGAGAACTACAAGCGCGCCGAAAACTACCATCATAAACACGATGGGAAAGAGCCAGAATTTCTTGCGCACCCTGAGAAAGGCCCAAAGCTCTGTGAGAAGGGACAACATGGGTGCCTCTAGAATTGATTGCGCATGGATTGGGGTTCCGGTCCCGGCGGCTGGCGCGGAATCCAATAGCTTTGGGCGTCGGGGGAAAAACATCGGTGCAGCAGGTTCTTTCCCACGAGCTTGAGTATCAACGCCATGGGCGTGATCACGGCGAAGAACATGAGCCCCATAACCAGGGGGTTGACGATGCGGTGAAGGACCGCCCCAAGGCCGAGCCAAATGCGGTTCAAGGGTGCAAGAAGCGAAGGGCGCATGAGGGCCAGGACCAGAAATGCTGCGCCAAGGACGAGCGCCCAAACACGCGCGCCCTCTCCGTCCGTCATCGGCCACAGGCCGATAACGGCGAAAACCGCGGCAAAGACAATACCGAAACCGCGCGGAGAAGCCCGTTCGGCTACATGGCCACGGCTTAAGTCTTCATGGAGATCGGGGGCGGATTTAGTCATTTCGGCGTCAATACACCACGGATCAGGGGCGGAATAAAGAGTCCATCGGCTTTCGGCGCGGGAACCGGAGCCGCCGCGCAATCCCGCGCGCCAGCGGCAGGTAAGACCGGCGAAGAGCTAACGCGCGAAACGCCACGCCGGGCATGGCAACAGGCCCATGGCGGCATCACTTGAAGCCGTGGTGTCTCTGCTCCACAGGGAGATAGTAGATTTCGTAGCTGCCCGGCCCGCGACGTTGAAAATTCATGGCGGCCAGCCAAAGGCCGTTCTGAAAGCAGCGCTGCGACCACTTCTGCCGCCGCATATCCTACTCCTGCCCTGAAGGTTGCGGGGGAAAAGAGGCCTTTCTCACGAAACGCTGGGGATCATAATAAAAATTTTTGTAAGAAGCAGTCATGCGTTGAAGTGAAAATTCCTTCATGATTCTTTGCCGAGCTTGGCGGCCCAGAGTATGCCGCATTGCCTGATTTTTCCGCAGTTTTATAATAGCTTTGACTAACGCGTCAGAGTCCTCCGGTCTGATGATGATCCCGCAATTATCGACGATTCGTGGAGAATCACCCACATCAGTAGCGACAATGGGAAGTTCGCAGGACATGGCCTCGGTGATAGCGTTGGAAAATCCTTCGCCGTACGCCGAGGCAGAGATAAATACATCCATAGCCTGGAGGATAAGAAGCGTGTCCGGACGTTCTCCTAGGCTAACTAAACCTGGCACCTTGGGGAGTTCTTCGGTTCCGTAGCCGGCAACGATGCAAACGGTGTCGTCAAGCTTTTCCAGTGCGGTAAGAAGATTGGGATAATCCTTCATGGGGTCATTACGCGCCAAGGCGCCGATGACAAACGCATCCTTATCAATGCCAAGCTTGGCGCGGGCTTTGCGGCGCGATGATGGAGTGGTCTGGAAAAGAGAAACATCCAGGCCATTGTCAATAACAGTAAATAGCTTCGGTTTATAACCGATACGAAGATGCCAGTTCCGTCCTTCCACTGAATTGGCCACGATGCCATCTGGAAGAAATGACAGTAAGGCGCAAACTCTGATAACCATCTTCAGGGTAAGACTGTACTGGGTGGTGTCCATGTTCGAGCAGCGGATTCCCCAGTAGAGGCGAGTTTTACTCCACCGGCCAGAGAATATGAGGGCGATCAGACTGTATAGGTCGGCGTGGTACATCCAACTTTGAATGATATCGGGTTTATTGGAACGAATCAGGTTTGTAAGACGAAGAAGCCCGCGCAGGCTCGGTTTCCCGCGCACAAGACCCACATCTCTCACCGGGATGCCAGCCTTGGCTAGGCTTTCATAGTACGCCCCGCCGGGCAGCAGGCTCACCAAAAACGGGGAGTCGCCGGCTCTGTGGTTGGCGATAGCGAGATCGGTGAGCATTTTCTCTGCGCCTCCCGTATCAAGCCCAGTAATAACATGCATGATCCGTGATCGTTCTGACGGTGACGCCAATGCTCCCTTAGCAGAAGAGACCATTGCAAATGTCCCGTTGCAGGCCGGATTACGGCGCAGGCTGGAGGAGGAAAGTACCAAGCAAAGTGCCACTGGCAAGATCCACGACCATGATTCTGGTGCTGCCATCGCTCAGGCGCAGCCTCAAGGTAAGACGGCCGTCATCAGCGACCATTTCCTCCACATTGGCGCTTTGGGGCACAGGCAGGCCCACCGTTCCGAAAATAGGAATGGAGGCATCTGTCACTGCCGTTTCCTCGTCCGGCGCCATGGCCCGTTTGTAGATGGTGACGGCAATCACCGCCATAGCCACAAGAATTAAAATTCCCATACCGATAACGAGGACCTTGAGCGTCTGCATGTTTTAGGTCCAGTCTCTGTTGCAGAATGACGACGGATAGCGAAATAAACCGATACCACGTCCGGGCCGGAGAAGGCCAGAGTGGGGCGAGGCTGGATGTCTTCCTAGCCCAGGCCGTGCCCGGTCTTTCCCGCTCGTGGCTAAAAAAACTCATCACCAAGGGACATGTGACATGCGATGCAATACCGGTCAAAGATCCCGCCTGCCGAGTCAAATCTGGCCAGAGCTTCCATATCCTTGCGCCGGAGCAGGAAGAAGTAGCGCCCAAACCCCAGGACATCCACCTCCATATTGTCTACGAAGATGATCAGCTCATCATCGTAAACAAACCTGCGGGTCTAGTGGTGCATCCAGCCCCCGGCAATCCAGACCGCACCCTAGTCAATGCCCTTCTAGCTCATTGTGGGGAATCTCTATCCGGCATCGGTGACATCGAACGGCCTGGGATTGTTCACCGCCTCGATAAAGACACCAGTGGTCTCATGATTGCTGCCAAGACCAACACTGCACATACCGCCCTGGCAAAGCAGTTTGCCAGCCACAGCATGGAGCGTGCCTACCTAGCCGTAGTGCGTGGTGTTCTCTCTCCCCCACAAGGGGAAATCGGCGGTAATATAGGCCGCAACCCGAAAAACCGGAAAAAAATGGCCATCCTCCCCCGGGGAGGGAAGCCCGCCCTCACCCGCTATAGCCTTATCCGTCCCCTGGGCAAGAGCAAACCACAAGTTTCCAGCCTCGTGGAATGCCGTCCCGCTACCGGCCGCACACATCAGATCAGGGTGCATATGATGAAACTCGGGCATCCTTTGGTAGGCGACCGGCTTTATGGGCGAGCCTGGTGCCCGGTGGGTATTCCCGACAATGCAGCCACCGCCATCACCGCCTTCAAACGCCAGGCGCTCCATGCCACTATGATCGCCTTCAAGCATCCCACAAGCTCCAAAAAGCTCAAATTTGAACAAGAAATTCCTTTAGATATGAATGAGTTAATATTTTATTTAGACAATATATAAAAAATTACTATACCTGAGTGAACTACTTGGTTATTATCCCCGCCAAGCGTGGCAAAGGATTTCCTTTCCCGGATGCCCGAGTCGCAGTCTTTAAGGATAAGAAGCTTCAGGAGTTTTGCCATGCCGTCAGCATCACAGTTTTCACAAGTGAATGATGAGGCAAGTCTCTCCAAGTTCTTCCGGGAAATCCGTAGATATCCCATGCTCAAGCCGGAAGAAGAGTTTGATCTAGCTAAGCGCTGGCAGAAACATCAGGATGACGATGCTGCCCATCAACTAGTCAATAGCCACCTCAGGCTCGTAGCCAAGATCGCTAGAAGCTATCGTGGCTATGGTCTGCCCTTAAACGAGCTTATCTCCGAGGGGAATGTGGGAATGATGAAGGCAGTAAAGAAGTTCGATCCCGATCGTGGGTTCCGGTTTTCTACTTATGCCATGTGGTGGATCCGGGCAGCTATTCAGGAATACATCCTGCATTCTTGGTCGCTGGTTAAAATCGGCACCACGGCAGCACAGAAAAAGCTCTTCTTCAATCTTCGTTCGCTGAAAGGGAAATTACAGGCTATTGATGAGGGGGAACTGCGCCCCGAGAACGTGAGAAAAATAGCCGAGAGCCTTAACGTGCCTGAACGCGATGTCATCAGCATGAATATGCGCATGGCCTTTCCCGACCGTTCACTCAACACGCCCCTAAAAACAGACGGCGAAGGTGAATGGCTGGAATGGCTGGCAGATGATGGTGAATCCCAGGAAAGTTCTCTTGCCGCTATGGAAGAGCTAAACAACCGACGCGACCTTCTGCAAAAGGGCATAGGAAGCCTTGACGAAAGGGAGCAAAACATCCTTACCGAGCGACGTCTTAGCGAGAAACCGCGCACCCTTGAGGAGCTTAGCCAGCGATATGGTATCTCCCGAGAACGGGTACGCCAGGTAGAAGCCAGGGCTTTTGAAAAACTTCAGAAATCAGTGCGTAACCACGCCATGGAACAGCGCCTGGAGAACTGGACGCAACCTCAGCATCCTGTAAAAAGGACAGCTTCGACTACCTGACGGCTCTTTGTCTGGCAGTGATTGCCTTGCTCCATTGATCCTCCTTTCTTGAGGAATCATAGCGCACCAAAATAGGCTCTTAACGTCTGAAAACAGCTAATCAGAAAAGGGATCGCGCTCGAGGATCATATCTTCGCGCTCGGGGCTGGTGGACAACAATGCCACCGGGGCTTCAATCAGTTTTTCGATATGACGGACGTATTTAACGGCCGTGGCGGGCAGGTCGGCCCAAGAGCGCGCTCCTCGGGTGCTGTCCGTCCAGCCTTCAAGGGTTTTATAGACAGGTTCCACCCCAGCCTGGGCAGAGATGGCGGAGGGCAGATAGTTCATATTCTTACCGTTCAGGTGATAACCGGTACATATCTTTAGATTTTCCATGCCGTCGAGAACGTCGAGTTTGGTCAACGCGATACCGTGGATGCCGCATACCTTAACCGCCTGGCGCACCATCACTGCGTCAAACCAGCCGCAGCGCCGTGGTCGTCCAGTTACGGTTCCGAATTCCCGGCCCCGCTCACCAAGCCCCTGGCTGATTTCATTATCCAGTTCGGTCGGAAAGGGTCCGCTTCCTACCCGCGTCGTATAGGCCTTGGTAATGCCCAGCACGTAATCGACGCAGTCGGAAGCCATCCCCGCACCGATTGAAGCCTGCCCCGCCACCGTATTGGAGCTTGTAACGAAGGGATAGGTGCCATGATCTACGTCCAGCATGGCTCCCTGTGCTCCCTCGAAGAGAATGTGTTTGCCGTTGCGGCGCGCTGCGTCGAGCCGTTCCCATACCCGGTCGGCATAGGGCAGAATCTTTGGCGCTAGTTCCTCAAGCGAGGCCATAAGCGCCTTACCGTCAATTTCCTCGGCCTTCAAGCCACGCAAAACTGCATTATGATGGAAGAGAAGTTGTTCCACTCTTTCCACAAGGCAGACAGAATCGGCGAGATCACAGACCCGAATCGCACGCCGCGCTACCTTATCCTCATAGGCCGGACCGATGCCACGACCGGTAGTGCCGATTTTTGCCTCCCCGCTAGCTTCCTCCCTAGCTCGGTCAATATAACCGTGAAAGGGGAGGATAAGCACGGCGTTCTCCGCCAGCTTGAGGTTATCCGGGCTGAGTTTCACCCCCCGTTTCTGCAGCGCATTGATTTCATCAAGCAGTGCCCAGGGATCCACCACAACACCATTGCCAATAATAGACAGCTTGTTCCGACGCACAACGCCTGATGGCAACAGGCTCAGGGTATAGATCTCGCCGTCAATGACCAGCGTGTGGCCGGCATTATGCCCGCCCTGAAATCGCACCACCACATCGGCGCGCTGGCTGAGCCAATCCACTACCTTGCCCTTGCCTTCGTCCCCCCACTGAGACCCGACTACCGCCACATTTGCCATTGTGTTCCCTTATCCGATTAGAAAAAAATCACCGGTGAAATGCTGTCATGACATTTCATCTATAGACACCACTTTATCGTCGAGAAAAACATACGGACAACTCATCCGCCGCGCCTCGACGCGCACGTCCGTCACTTCTTCCAGACCTCCAACAACAACCCAGCCTTCGCCACATAACCCGGCAGCAGCAGCCGGTGGTGTCCCCAAGGGCAGATAAACCCGATTGGGAGTCTGTGGCCGCGGCAGCGCCCCCATGATCGCGCCCATAAACAGGGTAAAACCAGTCGCGGATTCCGCGTTATCCTTGCCCCCATCAGCACCATCCACCAGGTAGCGCCCACCCCAGCCGAGTTCCCCGCGTTCGCTGCGGGCAAACAAGGTGAAAGTAACGCCGCAGTGATATTCGAAGCCTCGGGTCTCTACCGGGTCCACCGTCAGCCGTACATTGGAGAGTTCTTCGGCAATAAGACGAGTGGTTTGCAGAAAACTATCGCGTTCCCCCGCCGCCGCAGCTGGAAGCACCAGCTTCTCCATTGCCGGTAGAGCCTCCTCTACCGGACCCACCACATCGAGGAGAGGCACTACAACCCTAGCCACTTCATCCCCCGCCGCCGCAACGGCGTCGACATCTTTGCGGTCTAAGGCCTCCCGCAGCCCCTCTGCCGAAGCCTTATCCAGTTCCAGATCCGTCACCAGCGCCGAAATCAGAGTCGGCATGTTGAGATCCACTGTAATCCCCACAATACCGATACCGGAAAGGGATTCCAAGGCCAGCCGCACCACCTCTACATCAGCGGTAGCGGCAGCGGAACCGATCAGTTCGGCCCCGGCCTGGCCGAGCTGGCGTTCGGGCTGAATCTGGTCACCATGGGCGCGCAACACCTGCCCCGCGTAACACAGCCGCAAGGGCCGCGGCGCCTGGCCAAGACGTGTGGAAGCGATACGTGCAACCTGGACCGTCATGTCCGGACGCACGCCCATCATGTGCCGTGAGATCGGGTCCATCAACCGGAAGGTATCGCGCATCGTTGCTGCGCCCACACCGGAAAGCAGGCTTTCCTCAAACTCAATTAATGGCGGCTTGACGCGTTCGTAGCCGTGACTGGCAAAACAGGCCACGAGACCACCCGTCACATCTGCTTCGAAGGCTGCATCTGGCGGCAGTACATCGTGTAAACCTTCCGGCAAAAGACCCTTATTGGGAGGTTCGTTCATAGGCCTGACAATTTCCGTTGATCAAACATAGGCGGAAGGTTTCCCAAAACGAGAACCACGCTCCGGGCAAGCGCTGGTTAAGTACCCCTTTTGTCGCCATACGGCAAACGGAAAGCACCCGCCGCGTTTTGCCCGTCTTTGCCGTGTTGGCATCCGTCACTTTGGGCGGGCATCCGCTTACAAATTATAGTACCAAGGAGCAAAAAGAGAAAAAGCTAGCCACAGGATAAGGGTCAGGGGCAATCCGGCTCGCACGAAATCGGCAAAGCGGTAATGACCCGGCCCCATGACCATAAGATTGGTCTGGTAACCAATCGGCGTGGCGAAGGAACAATTGGCGGCAAACACCACGGCAACAGCAAAAACCTTCGGGTCCATATGAAGACTGGTGGCGATGGTAACAGCAATGGGCGTGAATAGCACGGCGCAGGCGTTGTTGCTGATGACATTGGAAACCATGGCCACAAGCAGGAAAAAGACGGACAGTACTACCGCCGGGTGAGAGGGTATACTGCTAACACCTTCGGCGAGAAAGACTGCGGCACCAGTTGCCTGCATGGCGCTTCCCAGCGCCAGGGCAGCAACAACCATGAGTGCCAGATTACGGTCCACGGCGCGGGCCGCCTGACGTATATTGAGCGCGCCGGTGAATATCATTGCAGCGGCACCAAGCAAGGCGGAGACCACGATAGGAATGATGCCGGAAGCGGCCAGGCCGACGACGCTCAGGAAAATCAGGCTGGCGCACCATGCCAGATTGGATACTGGCAAGTCTTTGGCCGACCCCTCTATCAGCAGAAGATCGCGATGAGTGCTCAGGGCTTGAACGGCTTCGGAACCACCCTGGATTAGCAGCACGTCGCCAGCCTCCAGATGAATGTCGGTCATGCGTGTACGGATCATACGCGAACGGCGCTGCACGCCAAGTACTACACTATTGAACCTGTAGCGGAAGCCGATTTGTTCAAGGTTCTGGCCGATCAACCTCGAAGCCGGCGTTACCATCACCTCTGCGAGAACTTGGCCACCCTCGCCAAGGCCAAGCTCCTTGGCTTGTTCTCCGGCTGCGTCGATTACGTGCTGGGCATCGGTCAGGGCCTTGCGCGTTCCCGCCAGCACCAGAACGTCACCCGAGCGCAGAGCAAAGTTGTCGTCAAAAGGTCGCATAAAGGCGTGATTGCCGCGCAGAATCTGAAGCATCGTCATATCGGACAGGCTAGGGAAAATACCGGCAGCAGGCTCTTCCCCCACCAGGTTTGAATCTTCAAGAACGGGGACCTGGGCAATAAACTGCTTGCCGCTTGCTTTACCGCTTTCATCGATAAGCGTATTTGCCAATTGATCTGTGGTCCTGTCTGGCAAAATCCGTGGCATCACGAACAGTACATAGATCAACCCTACTATTGCCAGAAAGAGACCCGGCTCCGTAAAGTCAAAGAATTCAAAGCGAGTTTCCCCTAGATTGGTCAGGGAACTGTTCACCAGAAGATTGGTGCTCGACCCGATCAGGGTGGTCATCCCGCCGAGTATCGCTACAAAAGAAAGTGGCATCATCATCGAACTGGCCGACTTGCCAAAACGGTCCGACAAGGACTGCATGATGGGAATGAAGAGCACCACAACTGGTGTGTTGTTGAGAAAGGCACTGATAACGAGAACAAAGATTAGGACCAGAATCAATATCAGTTCCAGCTGCCCGTACAGGATCAGACGTACTATCTTATCGCGCAGGTCGGGGAAAATGCCGGCGGTGGGAACTTCCCTCACCAGCCTTGGGTCCTCAACAACTGTGCCCTGCTTCGGCTGCACACCAGCAAGCCGAAAAAACCACCTGGCGGCATGGGTCAGTGCCCGCGTGTTCATCAGCCCCTGGCCTACTACGAGAAGCGCCATTACCGTGATGAGCGCCTCATTGGAGAAGCCCGCAAGTATCCGCTGTGCATCAAGCCCATGCACCGGGAAAATCTGGAAGAACAGGAGCAACACTCCTATCAACCCAATGGAAACGTGTTCCATGGGCAATTTTTCCACCCTGCTAGACATGTAGTAGAGACCAATAGCCCCGACGACGAAAAACAGCGTTACCCAGATTTGTATGTCAGGGTCGATGACAAACATGATGGCTCAACGTGTTGGTTTCTATAAGACGGTTCACATAAAGGGGAAGATACAGGCCGGAACGGCGTTCCTAGCGAGCGAGAATAGATTACCACCTGACTACTTACGGCGATAGCCGCATTGCATCCCTATGGTTGTGTTATGTGTTTTTGGCTTGTTTTACTTGTCGCGTCACTAGTAATCAGCAGCCCGAAACCAAGGGAAATAAAGCATCTGGCCATCAGACACAAGGATTACACTTACATAATTTGTTATTAAAAAATAACCACAATTTAATTATGTATTAAATGGGCTTGACCCGGGGACCCACATGTAACAGCATGCGATATGTTTCTGGGGGTGCCCCACCCGTCGCGGGGCTGAGATATCTCTGATGCTACCGTTTCGTGGCCATCTGTGAGATGACTCTTTGAACCTGATCCGGTTTATACCGGCGTAGGGAATGGAACAGACCGGCATATCGTATCCATGCCTTTATACCATCCCGTCGCCTCCGGATCTTCTATTGCACTCTGTCTTTCGCGAAGAGATTTTCATGCCTGAAGGCGACCCCCCCCACACCCCTCTTCACACGTTCGGTCCCGATGTGGACACGGGTCCCCTGCCGGGATCGCGAAAAATCTATCTAGCATTGGAAAAACATCCAGACGTAAAGGTTCCCATGCGCAAGATCGCACTTGAGCCGGCCTCCGGAGAGCCCTCCTTTCTTATTTACGACCCGTCTGGTCCCTACACCGACAGTGAGGCTCGAATTGACATTTCACGAGGTCTCCCACCCCTGCGCGGACCGTGGATCACAGAGCGCGGGGATACGGAAGAATATGAAGGCCGCTCTGTAAAGGCACTCGATAACAGCTGTAAAGCTGGAGAAATGCCAGACGTTCCGCAATTCGCCACCCGCCACAAACCCCTGCGTGCAAAGGCGGGTGCCACCGTAACCCAGCTGGCCTACGCCCGGGCCGGAATCATCACCCCGGAGATGGAATACGTAGCCCTGCGTGAGAACGAGGGGCGCAAACAGGCGGCCGAAACCCACGATGGGGAATCCTTCGGCGCCACCCTGCCAGATGTCGTCACGGCCAAATTCGTGTGCGGAGAGATCGCCCGTGGCCGCGCCATCATTCCCAACAACATCAATCATCCGGAAAGTGAGCCTATGATCATCGGCCGCAACTTTCTGGTAAAGATTAACGCCAATATTGGCAATTCCGCTGTCACCTCCTCGGTAGCCGAAGAGGTGGACAAGATGATATGGGCCATCCGCTGGGGCTCAGATACGGTGATGGACCTGTCCACGGGTCGCAACATACACGCCACCCGCGAATGGATCATTCGTAATTCCCCCGTGCCCATCGGTACCGTACCCATCTATCAGGCGCTGGAAAAGGTGAGTGGCATCGCCGAAGAGCTGACCTGGAACATCTTCCGCGATACCCTCATCGAACAAGCTGAGCAGGGCGTAGACTATTTCACTATCCACGCCGGGGTTCGTCTAGCCCATATTCCCCTGACCGCCGAACGGGTCACGGGGATTGTGTCGCGCGGTGGTTCTATCCTCGCCAAATGGTGCCTTGCCCATCATAAGGAAAACTTCCTCTATACTCATTTTGAAGACATCTGTGAAATCATGCGGACCTATGATATCGCCTTTTCGCTGGGCGACGGCCTGCGTCCCGGCTCCATTGCTGATGCCAACGATGCCGCCCAGTTTGCAGAGCTGGAGACTCTTGGAGAACTAACAAAAATTGCCTGGAAGCGTGATGTCCAGACCATGATCGAGGGCCCGGGGCACGTGCCCATGCACAAGATCAAGGAAAATATGGACCGTCAGCTTGCCTGCTGTGATGAAGCGCCTTTTTATACTCTGGGGCCGCTGGCCACCGACATCGCACCCGGCTACGACCACATCACCAGCGCCATCGGTGGCGCTATGATTGGTTGGTTCGGTACCGCCATGCTGTGCTACGTTACGCCAAAGGAGCATCTGGGCCTTCCCAACCGTGATGACGTGAAGGAAGGGGTAATCGCATACAAGCTAGCCGCTCATGCCGCCGACCTCGCCAAAGGCCATCCCGGCGCTAGACTACGCGACGATGCCCTATCTCGCGCCCGCTTCGATTTTCGCTGGCGCGACCAGTTCAACCTCTCCCTCGATCCCTCCACCGCCGAGAGTTATCACGACCAAACTATGCCTGCTGAGGGCGCCAAACTGGCCCATTTTTGTTCCATGTGCGGACCCAAATTCTGCTCCATGCAGATCACCCGCGAACTGCGGGACGAAGCAAAAGCGGGCATGGCCGAGATGTCTGAGAAATTCCGGCAGGAAGGTGGGGAAATCTATAGAAAGGTCAAAGCTGGATAGGCGCTTCGGTTCCAACTATGCACGCTACAAGGCCAGTGTGCCGCGCTGGCTGCCTATGGGACTCCCCAACTGGGGAGCCCTGAGACTCCAAAATTACCCCGTATAGTATGGGATGTTGTGGACGTGGTTGAGCGGACCCTGGCCGTGACCAAGACTTGGAGCAGTAAGGATGGCTTCTCTCAGGTAATTACGCGCGCGCACCACTGCGGCATGGACCCCCATGCCTTGGGCCAATCCCACAGCCACGGCCGAGGCAAAAGTGCATCCGGTGCCATGGGTATCATCGTGATCCACCCTCTTGTCCTCGAACACCTTTTCGCAACCATCCCAATGCAACAGGTCGGTCAGCACGTCGCCCCCCATATGGCCACCCTTCAGCATCACTACCCTGGCCCCCAACGTAGTCAGCATGCCAGCAGCGCGACGCATGTCATCGATATCGCGCAGGGTTATACCGGTGAGGTTCTCGGCTTCGGGAATATTCGGCATAAACAGAGTGGTAAGGGGAATCAGCCGTTGTTTCAGTATATCCAAAGCCTCCTCCTCCAGTAGAACGCACCCATCTTTAGCCACCATCACCGGGTCTACTACCAAAGGGATTCCTTCTCCCACCGCTTCTACCACGTCGCACACCGCGGTGATGGTTTCAGTGCTGAAGAGCATGCCCAGCTTGATACAGTCGGCGCCGATGTCATCGAGAACTAGGCGCATTTGGTGGGCCACGAAATTCGCTTCTACAGGCCGGACTTCGGCAACACCCTCGGTGTTTTGGGCGGTAAGAGCAGTCACTGCCGTGGCCGCGTAGCCGCCCAGCGCCGTCACCGTCTTGATATCTGCCTGAATCCCCGCGCCACCTCCAGAATCACTGCCGGCAACGATTAGAACGCGGCCCCTGATGTCTCCCATCCCAGCCGCCGATCCTAACCGGATACCTGTTCGATAACCTCGATGATGCGTTTCACGACTCCGCCCACCAGACGCTCATCCTCGGCCTCGGCCATGACACGGATTAGGGATTCGGTTCCCGACTTGCGTACAACCAACCGGCCATTACCGCCAAGTTCTGCTTCGCCTTCGGCGATAGCCGCCTTGACCTTGCTGTTTTCAAGTGGCTCAGCTCCGTTGAAGCGGACCGAACGAAGGACCTGGGGGAAGGGATCAAAACGGCGAACCACCTCGCTTGCGGGACGGCCTGTCTTGACGAGAACAGACAGCACCTGCAGGGCGGCGATAAGTCCGTCCCCGGTAGTACTGTAGTCACTGAGAATGATGTGTCCGGACTGTTCTCCACCCACATTATGGCCACCGCTGCGCATGGTTTCCACCACATAGCGGTCACCCACCTGGACCCATACCAGTCCCAGATCGAGACTCGCCAGATATTGCTCTAGCCCCATATTGGACATAACCGTAGCCACCAGGGCGTCGCCCCTGATATGGCCGGTATCCTTCCAATCCGTTGCTACCAAGGCCATGATCTGGTCACCGTCAATGACTTCGCCTTTCTCGTCGGCGATGATCAAGCGGTCGGCGTCACCATCGAGCGCAATGCCAATATCCGCCCGGCTCTCCACTACCTTGGCACACATATCCTGGGGTTCGGTGGCACCGCAGCCACGATTGATATTGAAACCGTCTGGTCGGGTCCCTAAGGGGATTACCTCGGCACCCAGCTCCCACAGCACCAATGGCGCTACCTTGTAGGCGGCGCCGTAGGCGCAGTCCACGACAACTTTCATCCCGTCTAGGCGCAACCCCTTTGGGAAGGTGTTCTTCACATATTCGACATAGCGGCCCTGGGCATCGTCAAGGCGCATTGCCTTGCCCAGTTGGTCGGATACGGCTAGGTGTTCCTCCACCCCATTATCCATGTGCTTCTCAATTTCCCGTTCTACCGTATCTGAGAGCTTGTAGCCTTCGGGGCCGAATAGCTTAATGCCGTTATCCTGATAGGGATTGTGTGAGGCTGACAGCATCACGCCGAGATCGGCGCGCAGGCTCCGCGTCAGCATGGCCACCGCCGGAGTAGGTAAGGGCCCTACCAGCACCACGTCCATGCCCATGGAGATAAAACCCGAAGTCATGGCCGGTTCCAGCATATAGCCTGAAAGCCGCGTATCTTTACCGATGACCACAAGGTGGCGGTGATCCCCGCGCATGAAACGGTGGCCAGCGGCCATGGCCACGCGCAAGGCGGTGGCGGCTGTCATAGGTTCAATATTGGCGGCACCACGGATGCCGTCGGTGCCGAAAATGTCACGAGTCATGGGTGCTCCGAAAAAAGCTACCGTTGATGATTATATCAGTTTCACTCAATACAAAGGGGGAAATTGTCGCCTCCTGTGGCCGACCGTTTACCTTTTCATTCAGGAACCGGATTGAGCGCATTCCAAACGGAAAGAGCCTGCCGAGTTTCCGCCACGTCATGGACGCGCAGCATCTGCACCCCTTGATCTACAGCCACTAGGGCCGCGGCCAGGGAACCGGCAAGTCGGTCTTTTGGGGATTCATCATGGCTGAGAGAGGCGACAAAACGCTTGCGTGACACGCCTACCAGGACGCCGCAACCAAGCCCGTGAAACAGGGACAAGCAACCCAGAATATCCACGTTATGATCGAGAGTCTTACCGAAGCCAACCCCCGGATCCACAAGGATATTGCTGGTGTTAATCCCAGCAGCAGCGCAGGCCTCGATCCGCGTGGAGAGGTAGTCATAGATTTCTGTGGGGGCGAAACCATAGCGAGGATCGTCCTGCATGGTTCGTGGATCGCCTTGCATATGCGTGAGAATCACCGGAGTTCCGCTTCGCGCCACCACGTCCAAGCTTTCGGGATCTCCGGTCAGGGCACTCACATCGTTGATCACATGCGCACCGGCCTTCAGAGCAGCTGTCATCACCGCCGCGTTCCTGGTATCGATGGAAACCCGTGTGCCCCGCTCGGCCAGGCCGCGCACCACAGGCGTTATTCGTTTCAGCTCTTCTTCCACCGCCACTTGGTCGGCGCCCGGGCGTGTAGATTCACCACCCACGTCGAGAATATCCGCGCCGGCTTCCCACAGTTTCATGCCATAGGCGATGGCGGATGCAGGATTGGCATGTTCGCCGCCATCGGAAAAACTGTCCGGCGTCACATTGATGATACCCATGATCAGGGGAAGTGATCTCGCCGGACAGTCCAACATCAGACCAGCAAAAGGCGGCGGTGAAGACGACAGTTGCTTTAACCATTTATGCACGCTAGTGGCGGTGTCTCCGCCTTCCTTGTCCGCCCAAGCAATGGTCTCTGCCAGGGACAGGACACGGGCGTTTTCCACCTGTCTCGTACCGTCATCTCCTTTGCTGGTGAGAAAAATCCCGCAGGCGGTATAGACAAGCCGGCCACCGACCAGCCTTCGGCCTACACCAGATTCAAGGGCCGTCGCCGCCGCGCCGCCGACGATGCCAAGAGGGCGTAAATGAAGACTGCGCGTGTGGGCCGTCATCTCTAAAGCATCATCGGGATGTCGCTAGGGAAGAAGACGAAAAGGTCAGTAGCCAGCTTGCGGCTCTGGCTTTGGCGTGCCGCCAGACCTGCTTTCGCCTTTACCCTTTTTGTCTTTCTTTCCGGCGGAGGGAACAGGAGAACTTTGTCCGCCACCGGGCGGCATGGAATCCTCGTCGGGACGTATGATCGGTTGGCCACTGAGAAGCACATCCACTTCCTCGGCATTCAGGGTTTCGTACTCGAGAAGCCCTTTAGCCAGGGTATGAAGCTCGTCCATGTTTTTGGTCAGGACTTCACGGGCCTCGGCTTCGCTCTTATCGATAATCTTGCGGATTTCGTCATCAATCAGTTTCGCCGTAGCGTCGGAAGTATTCTTGCGCTGAGTCACAGAATGGCCGAGGAAAACTTCTCCTTCGTTCTCTTCATAGCGCAGCGGCCCCAGCTTCTCACTAAAGCCGAATTTAGTAACCATGTTACGGGCCATTTCGGTAGCCTGGCTGATGTCGTTGGCCGCGCCGGTGGTGATGTTCTCGGGACCAAAGATTATCTCCTCTGCAACGCGGCCGCCGAATGCCATGGTGATTTTGGCCTGCATCTGGGATTTGGACAAGCTGTAGCGGTCGCGTTCGGGCAGGTTCATGGTCAGCCCCAAGGCGCGGCCTCGGGGGATGATCGTTACCTTGTGCAGGGGGTCGTTACCAGGCACGTGAATCCCCACCAGTGCATGGCCCGCTTCGTGGTAGGCAGTACATTTTTTTTCTTCGTCGGACATAACCATGGAGCGGCGCTCCGAGCCCATCATCACCTTGTCCTTGGCTTCCTCTAGCTCGGACATGGTCACAAGACGCTTGTTGCGACGGGCTGCCAGAAGAGCTGCCTCGTTGATGAGATTGGCAAGATCGGCGCCAGAAAAACCGGGCGTGCCGCGAGCGATCACTCGCGCATCCACATCGGGGGCCAACTGCACATTTCGCATGTGGACCTTGAGAATCTTTTCACGGCCGATGATGTCGGGATTGGGAACCACCACTTGGCGGTCGAAACGGCCCGCGCGCAGCAAAGCCGGGTCCAACACGTCGGGGCGGTTGGTGGCGGCAATCAGAATTACTCCTTCGGTGCTCTCGAAACCGTCCATTTCCACTAGCAACTGGTTAAGGGTCTGTTCGCGCTCGTCGTTGCCACCACCGAGCCCGGCCCCACGATGGCGTCCCACGGCATCGATTTCGTCAATGAAAATGATGCATGGTGCATTCTTCTTTCCTTGCTCGAACATGTCCCGTACGCGGCTAGCGCCGACGCCGACGAACATCTCGACAAAATCGGAACCGGAAATAGTGAAGAAGGGTACATTGGCCTCTCCAGCAATAGCGCGAGCAAGCAGGGTTTTGCCGGTTCCCGGCGGTCCCAGCAAAAGCGCACCCTTTGGAATCTTGCCGCCGAGGCGCTGAAACTTGTGCGGGTCTTTAAGAAATTCAACGATTTCTTCCAGTTCCTGCTTGGCCTCGTCAATGCCGGCCACGTCCTCAAATGTGACGCGGCCCTGATTTTCGGAAAGCAGGCGCGCCTTCGACTTGCCGAAACCCATGGCTTTGCCGCCCCCCGACTGCATCTGGCGCATGAAGAAAATCCATACCCCGATGAGCAGCAACATAGGGAACCAGGAGATTAGGATATCCAATAGGCCGGGCGAACTCCCTTCCTGCGGCGCGGCGCGGATAAGAACGTTTTTCGAAGAAAGGCGGTCAACCAGCTTAGCATCGTCAGGTGCATAGGTAGTGAACCCGCGGCCGTCGCTGAAATGTCCAGAAATCTCGTTGCCCTGGATGATGACGTCGCTCACCTCGCCGTTCTCCACATTGCTCAAAAACTCGGAAAAGGCGAGCTTCGTGGCAAACTCGTTGCGGGATGCCCCCTCGAACAGGTTGAACAGTGCCACCAGAAGAAGTCCGATGATGAACCAGAGGGCCAAATTCTTACCGAGATTATTCACGTTGTCTTTCCTTGTGCCTCCTCATTTACCATGGGTATTTGCTATATCTTTTTCAGGCCGTTCGTTCACTGGGAACAAAGTTGTCACTGCAATCTCACACCAAGACCAGGGAAACGGTCTCACTGCGAACGCGGAGACAGGATAACAGATAATGCGTATTTCCACCTACGCAACTCTAAAACCCCCATTTAGACAAGAGAATTAGCCGGGCAGAACCCCAAAAGATGCACCGTAAACAAGGGCTGACCAAGGGTTTCATCCACATAATCCAGATGTGGAACCGCCGCTACCTTTTTCCCCCACCACAACGCCGGAAGGGAGATCCGCACTGGCCAAGGGATCACGGAGTCGCGCAATTCTGGCATCCGACCCACGATGCGGGACCAGCCTTGGCGGCCCAGCCGGGCAAGAATTGGCACTGGTTTTCTTTTGTCTGTCCCAGACTGGTTTTCTTTCCTGGTCCTGCTGGTTTCGAACATAAAACGCCCATCCCAGACCACCCGCATTCCTGACATCAGCACCATGCGTTCCTTAGCAGCGGCAGCCTCGCGACAGACGAGAAGAGTCTTGAATAGAGCTCCCCCGGCTCTCTTTTCCCTTGCGAGAACCAGGCGACAGCCGTGTAGGGTTCGCGCCAGGTTTTCTTCTGTCGAGAAAAGTTCCCCATGCAACCTGACCAACCGTGCCGAACGTGGAGGATAGGTTCGCCCGCCCACACAGGTGAGAACTCTAGAAAGCGCCCGCAAGGATACCTCTTTTCCCGCCGCTGCCATCGCCGCATGGTCCAGTATTACATAACCCTGGGGGTAGATTTCTGCCGCCAGCGACAACAACTCCGCCACATCCTCCGCTAGGGCCTGCCGCGTTCGCGCCATAAGATCCGCCGTGGCGGCTAACCGCGCTGCGTCGAGTCCCTCCCTGGCAAGATCCGGCATCAGAGCGCGCAGCCGCACCCGGCTATAGGTAAGATCGCGGTTAGAAGGGTCCTCTACCCATTCCTGATTGCGCACTCGCAAGGTGGCGGCTAGCCGCGCCTTAGGCACGCTCAGCAGGGGTCGCAACAAACGCAGGGCGGAATGCTCGGACAGCGCCGCCATAGCTGCAAGGCCGTCAACACCGCTACCGCGGCTCAACCGCAGCAGAAACGTCTCAGCCTGATCTTCCAAGTGATGAGCCAACAAAAGATGAAGAACGCCGTGGCGGCGGCACCAATTAAAAAGTAGCCGATAGCGCGCCTCCCGCGCCGCCGCCTGAATACCCCGCTTCGGCTTACCACCGGTCCAGGGCAGAATGTGATGGGTCATCCCCCGTGCCTTCAGCCAGCGCCCCGTCTGCCGTGCCTCGGCCTCCGATTGTGGACGCAGCTGGTGATCCACACTGAGCGCCACTGTTCCACCTCCGCAGCCGCGGGCCCAGTCATGGGCCAGCAGGGCCAGAGCCATGCTGTCACACCCGCCGGAAACGGCCACTGCCATGCGGGGACGTGGCTCGAACGGCCTAAAGACTCTCATTAGGGTGGAAAAATCTCCGCTTTTTAGAGGCACAGCGGCAGTAACGTCCTGACCGGAAAGAGGAAAACCCCCGGGAAAGTGAACATGGCTAGTAGCTATCACTCGGAACAACCGATGGCTTTGCGCTCCTTTACGGCCCGATTCATGATGAATGAAGGAGCGTTGGTAAAACGCTGTCTAAGTTCGTCAAACGCCTTGCAGGCCTGCTGGGGCTCATTAATGATGGCCAGGGATAGACCCAGCTTCAATAGATTGTCCGGCGCTTTAGGACTGTCAGAGAATTTCTCGTAGCCGTCGGCAAAAATGATGGCGGCGTTGGTGTAGTCCTTGCGCACATAGAAAGTCTCACCAAGCCAGTAGTGGGCATTAGCCACCAGATCATGTTCGCCATTGGCTTCAATGAAGGCACGGAATGATTTTTCCGCCGTGAGGTAATCGGCCTGGCGCAACAAACCCAAGGCAAATTCGTACTGTTCCGTTGGCGTACCATCCGGCAACAACGCCTGTTGTGGGTCCTGTTTCAGGGACGTGGCGTCATGGCCTGTACTGGCAGCGGCCGATGACTTAATGGGGTTGCCGTTCGTGTCCACGGGAATCTTGAGGACGCCGAGGATTCCCTCCTCATCGGAATGTTTGGAAATCACGCCACTCGATCCCAGAACCACGCTATCTCCAGAACCCGACGCTGCTGGGGCTCCCGTAATCTGTGGCGCTGTCTTTTCTAGAGAACTGAGGCGAAAATCCACATCGCCCACAAGCTTGTCCAGACGAACCCGCACCTGATCGATCATAAAAGTCAGTTCCTCGAACCGACCCGTGACCTTGCGCAGCTCATCCTCCAATTCAGCAAACCTGGTCTCCATCCGCACCGCCAGATTTGATGGCACATCGCCAGTATCGCCTGCCGTACTTCCCGCCGCTCTAGGCGCGGCCCGCTCGAGAGCTTTGCCAGAGATTCCCTCGCTGCTTTCGGTGTAAACCTGGCGCTGCAAAAGGTTGATATCCCGCTCGAGACGGTTCAGGTGATCCAGAAGTAGCTGTATGTTGTTATCCTGAGCTTGCGCCAAAAGAACAGGAGAAGGGGTGAAAACAGCAAGGATAAAGGCACAGGAAAAAACCGCTGCTACCCGCAGCAGATGCCCAGAGAGCCACGCAGTATCAGGAGAAAAGGGATACGTACACGGCCCCGTCATATTACGTTCCTCCGATTTCACTTCGCCCAAGAGAGTGCTAGATCGATGCTTAAAGGGAATGATGGTCATAAAGAGTGATGATCAACAAAGATATTTCTCAACAAGAGCTAAAGACCCTTAGGTCACCTGCGCCCAACATGGCTGTAAACATAGGGGGGAATTTTGGAGAGATTAAGGCATCCTTCACGATACACCCAGAACAGATTTTAGTAGATGTAACAGGTGTCCCCCGCTTTTTTCATCCCGTTTCAGGCCCACGAAAGCCAGTGGAACCACCGCCCGGACGCCCCATTCCTGCCATATTGGACTGGTAACAGGGGAAGCTAGGTCTCTCACTCCCTTTCCATACAAGATATAGTATAAGCTAACGTATCAAACACATTTTACTGAGGTCGTTCTCCGCATGGCCGGACATTCGCAATTCAAGAACATCATGCACCGCAAGGGCAGACAGGATAAAAAGCGTGCCAAGATATTCTCCAAACTAATCCGCGAAATAACGGTGGCGGCACGCAGCGGCATGCCCGATCCTGACAAAAACCCGCGCCTGCGCGCCGCCGTCAGCGCGGCGCGGGCGGTTAATATGCCCAAAGACACCATCGAACGTACCATCAAGCGCGGAAGTGGCGACGAGGAAGGTGTCAACTACGAGGAAATCCGGTACGAAGGCTTCGGCCCCGGAGGCGTTTCAGTCATTATTGAAGTGCTCACCGACAATCGCAACCGGGCGGCCTCAGAAATCCGAGCAGCTTTCACCAAATACGGCGGCAACCTGGGCGAAACAGGCAGCGTTAGTTACCTCTTCGATCATATTGGCTCTATCAGCTATCCACCTGACGTTACCGACGCTGACACCATGTTCGAAGCGGCGCTGGAGGCCGGCGCTGGGGATGTGAATTCCACCAGAAGCAGCCACGAGATTACCTGCGATATTGATGATTTCAATGACGTGCGCGACACACTGGAAGAACGATTCAACGACCCCGAGGAGGCCGGACTGATATGGCGTCCGCAAAACTTAGTGGCCGTGGAGGAGGAGTCGGCATCAACATTGATGAAGCTGATTGAGATTCTCGACGACAATGACGATGTGCAGATGGTTTTCGCTAATTACGACATTCCTGAAGACGTCATGGCGAAACTGACTGCCTGAGCGGTGAAGCGCGTTGGTTACAGAGGTGGAGGGCATAGTTCTCTTGGAAACAATTTTTCACAAAAGGCGGTTTCCATGCGCATCCTAGGACTGGACCCGGGATTACGGCATACTGGCTGGGGAATCATCGACGTAGTCGGATCGCACCTGCGCCATGTAGCGGACGGGACGGTGGACTCCGACGCCTCACAGGAGATAGCGCAGCGCCTATTGCAGATTTTCGAGGGCGTGGCTGTGGTGATCTCCGAGTACACGCCCAAGCAGGCGGCGGTGGAGAAAACCTTTGTCAACCGCAATCCGGCATCTGCCCTAAAACTAGGCCAAGCCCGCGGCATCGCCCTTCTTGCTCCAGCGCAAGCCGGACTCCCGGTGGCCGAATATGCTCCCAACCTAGTAAAGAAATCGGTTGTGGGAAGCGGCCACGCTGCCAAGGAACAAGTGGCCATGATGGTACTTACCCTACTTCCCGGCAGCAGCGCCACGGCCGATGCTGCCGATGCTTTGGCTGTGGCCATTTGCCATGCCCACCATGCCGCCACTACATTGCTACAGCAGGAGCGTGGCTTGGCCGGAGAACGCTTATGATCGCCAAGTTAACGGGTGTTCTCGATTCTTCCGGCACTGACTGGCTGGTGCTCGACGTAGCCGGGGTAGGCTATCTCGTCTTCGCCTCGGGCCGCATGCTCTCGCGCTTACCCACTCGGGGCGAGGTGATGAGTCTTTTCGTCGATACCCACGTGCGCGAGGACCATATCCATCTTTACGGATTTGCCGAAGCGTCAGAACGCGACACCTTCCGCCTTCTGCTGTCGGTGCAGGGGGTGGGGGCAAAGGTAGCGCTGGCCATTCTTTCGGTGCTCAGCCCCAACGAGATCATCCAGGCCATCACCACCCACGACCAATCGGCCATCGCCCAGGCCAATGGCGTCGGACCCAAGCTAGCTGAGCGCATCATTAACGAACTGAAGGACAAGATCGCCGCCATCACCACGGAAGACGGCGTTATCCCTATAACGGAGGATGGCACAGAAGAAGAACCCAGCCCTGTGGCCGATGCTGCCTCGGCTCTATCCCATCTCGGCTATCGCCAGACCGACGCTTATTCCGCTGCTTCCAAAGCAGCGCGTCGGCTTGGCGCCGACGCGCCGCTGGAGATACTGATCCCTGAAGCCCTGAAGGAACTGGCGTCATGAGGTTGGGCCCATGAGCAAGCCGGTGAACGATCCCGTGATCAATGACAGCCGTGTTGTTGCTGGCGAATTCGATTCGAACGGAAGCGGGAGCGGTGGCGATGGTGGCGAGGTCTCACTGCGGCCGCAGGCCCTTGATGAATTCATCGGCCAAGACACATTGTGTGACAACCTCCGGATCTTTATCAAGGCCGCCCGCGACCGGGGCGAAGCACTGGACCACGTTCTTCTCCACGGCCCACCAGGTCTGGGAAAGACGACCCTAGCGCAGATCGTCGCCCGCGAAACGGGAACAGGATTCCGCCCCACCTCAGGTCCAGTCATTGCCAAAGCTGGCGATCTGGCGGCCCTACTCACCAACCTACAACTTCACGACATTCTGTTTATAGACGAGATCCACCGTCTCAACCCGGCGATAGAGGAAATCCTCTATCCTGCCATGGAAGACTTCCAGCTCAATCTCATCATCGGCGAGGGGCCGGCAGCACGTTCGGTGCGCATCGACCTTCCCCCCTTTACCCTGATCGGGGCTACCACCCGTTCCGGTCTCATCGCTACGCCCTTGCGCGAAAGGTTCGGTATTCCCCTGCGGGTTACCTTCTATGAAGTGGCGGAGCTGAAGGAAATTGTCCTACGAGGCGGAAACATTCTCAACATGGAGTTAGTTGAAGACGGGGCGGAGGAAATTGCGCGACGTTCTCGAGGAACGCCCCGTGTGGCGGCGCGGCTTCTGCGGCGCGTGCGAGACTTCGCCGCTGTGGCAGAAACCGCACATATCGATGCCTCCGTTGCAGACAAGGCACTGAAGCGGCTTGAGGTGGATGAAAGCGGTCTCGATTCCATGGACCGCCGCTATTTGCGCTGCATCGCCGAGCATCATGGTGGCGGTCCAGTGGGGGTAGAGGCCATGGCAGCGGCGCTCTCCGAACAGCGTGACGTAATCGAGGACGTGATCGAACCCTACCTGATCCAACAGGGATTCATCCGCCGCACCCCGCGGGGCCGTTCGCTGAGTGATCTTGCCTTCCATCATCTTGGCCTAACACCGCCACCGGGACTCAACAAGGACCAGCTTAACCTCGGAATGGATAAAGGGAAGGCGTGAGGCCATGCATACCAAGATACACCTTGGCAACGCGCCAGCGTGCAGAACCGTCAACGACCGCCCAGCCCGGATTCCATCCGACCCGAGGACTACCCCTCAATCTCTGCACTCCCATTCACAATAACGGCTAAAGAAACATGGAAGAAAATATCATCGACACCGTCACAGTGGGTGCTTCTGTCGCCGCCACGGACTTTTCCATCTTCGGTTTGTTCATGGAAGCTGACCTTGTTGTCAAGGCTGTGATCGTAGTTCTGCTGCTGGCCTCGTTCTGGTCGTGGGCTATCATCTTTGACAAGGTCATGCACATGCGCCGCCTCAACACCCAGACTGCGGAATTTGAGGATTCCTTCTGGTCGGGGGGATCGTTGGATGACCTCTATGAACGAATTGGCAATCACCCCCCGCATCCCATGGCCTCTCTGTTCGCCGCGGCCATGCGCGAATGGCGACGCTCCACCTCCCAACGCAAGCAAAGCAAGAAAGACCTTCACGAAAGCCTGCAACAGCGTATCGAACGGGTCATGCAGGTGTCGTTAGGCCGCGAGATGGACTATCTGGAACGGCATATGGTCTTTCTAGCCTCCGTCGGTGCTACCGCACCTTTTATCGGTCTTTTCGGTACAGTATGGGGAATTATGAACAGCTTTGAGGCCATCGGGCTTACCAAGAATACAAGCCTCGCCGTGGTGGCGCCTGGCATTGCTGAAGCGCTGTTCGCCACCGCCCTGGGGCTAGTGGCGGCGATCCCGGCGGTGATTGCCTATAACAAAATATCCAATGATCTTGGCCGTTATGCCAACCGCCTTGAATCTTTCGCTGGTGAATTCAGTGCAGTCCTTTCGCGCCAGCTTGAGGAGAACTCCTAACCATGGCTTTTGGTCCGACAATGAAATCTCAACCTGGACTAGGCATGCGTCGTGTTTTTCCACCCATGTCAGAAATCAACGTCACACCCATGGTGGACGTAATGCTGGTGCTGCTAGTCATCTTTATGGTGACAGCCCCCCTTCTTACCGTAGGGGTACCGGTGGATCTGCCCAAGACCAAGGCCGCAGTGCTTACCGAAGCCGAGGAGCCCCTGGTGATTTCCCTAAACGCTGAGGGAAAGATTTTTCTCCAAGAGACCGAGACCGACCTTGATGGGCTGGTACCACGCCTGCAGGCCATCACCGAAAACAAGGCCGATACCCGTATTTTCGTCCGTGGCGACAAGGCCATTGCCTATGGCCGGGTCATGGAACTCATGGGCCGAGTCGCCAGTGCCGGGTTCAGCCGGGTCGCGTTGATCGCCGAGAATCCCTTGTCCGCACCAACCTGGAAAGGGAGAAAGGGCAGGAAAGGAAAGGAACGATGAAGCTGTGATCCGCGGTGCGTCCTATTCGGCATTTCTTCACGTGATGGCCTTTCTAGTTGCTTGGTTCGGACTACCAGAACTGCGCCGCAACCTACCCACGCTCGATATGCCAATTCCAGTAGAAATAGTCAGCATCGCTGAGAAGACCAACGCACCACCACCGGAGCCGGAACCGGAAAAGCCGGTACCCCCACCTGAACCAGAGGAACCCCCGCCACCTGCGCTAAAGCCTGCACCTGCACCTGCACCTGCACCTGCACCTGCACCTGCACCTGCACCTGCACCTGCACCTGCACCTGTACCAGAACCGGAGCCTGCACCTGTACCCGAACCAAAAAAGCCGGAACCAGAACCACCGAAGAAGGCCATGCCGCCACCGCCAAAACCGAAGCCGGCACCAAAACCCTCTGTCAAACCGAAACCACCGAAGAAGAAGACAAAGAAACCGCGTGAGCCAGACCCGATGACGTCGGTTCTAAAAACCGTAGAAAAGCTAAAACAGAAGGTGCGGCCCAAGCCCGAGAAAAAGGAAGAGAAGCCAAAAAAGTACAAAGTTCCTGCAAAGCTGAAGCAATCGGCACAGCAAAACGTTGCCGAATCAATGCCAATGACTATCAGCGAACTGGATGCTGTGGCGCGGCAGTTTCGTAAGTGCTGGAACGTACCGGCAGGTGCCCGCGACGCCGAGGATCTGTTGGTGGAAATCTTCGTGCGTGCCAATCCAGACGGTACTATCCGTCAAGCGAAAATTCTCAACCAAGGAAGGATGCGGAGCGATCCATTCTACCGCACGGCGGCAGAAAGCGCTCTTCGGGCAGTTCTCAATCCCATTTGTAGTCCGCTAAAGCTACCACCTAAAAAATACGAGCGCTGGAAGGTCATGAAGCTTAATTTCGATCCCAGAGCTATGTTTGGCAGGGGAAGATAAACAAGGCCACGTTTGACAGGAGATTTTATGACACATGATAAGAATATAACGATGAAGAGGTTTGGTATGACGTGGTATCGCCACTCCCGCACCGGGATGCAACGCCTCACACGCCGTTTGATCTTCGCCCTAGCTGTAGCGGGTATAGTCGTCTTACAGACCCTGCCGGCGGCGGCCGAACTAGTGATCGACATTACTCGGGGGAACGTCGACCCTTTTCCTATCGCCATCACCACCTTCCTCGGAGCAACGTCGAAAGGAACACAGATCGGCAAGGATATCTCCGCGGTGCTATCGGCCGACCTGGAACACTCTGGCCTGTTCCGGCCTATTCCTCACAAGGCATTCATCCAGACTGGGGCTTCCCTTGCAGTGCGTCCACGCTTCGGCGACTGGCGCATCATTAACGCCCAAGCCCTGGTACAGGGCAGAGTCGAAGTCCAAGGCAATGGAAAACTTCGTGTCGAATTCCGTCTCTGGGACGTGTTCGCGGAGCAGCAGATGGCGGGGCAGGCCTTTTCCACGAAGGTGAAGAACTGGCGACGGGTGGCCCATATCACCGCCGACGCCATATACAAGCGAATGACAGGAGAGGACGGTTATTTCGATACCCGCTTGGTCTATGTCTCAGAAAGCGGGCTGCCCACCAACCGAATCAAGCGTCTGGCCATCATGGACCAGGACGCCGCCAACCATCGTTTTCTTACCGATGGCAAGTACAGGGTTTTGACCCCACGTTTTTCACCCACGGCGCAGGAAATTACCTATCTTTCCTTTATCGGCGGCCGCCGTAGCAAGCCGAGGGTGTATATTTTTAATCTCGATACAGGACGACAGGAGATTCTCGGAGATTTCCCCGGCATGACGTATGCCCCGCGCTTTTCGCCAGACGGCGACAAGGTGGTCATGAGTATGGCCAAGGGAGGAAATTCGGAAATCTATGTCATGAATCTCGGCACCCGGACGGTGCAACGTCTCACCAATAATCCGGGCATCGACACCTCGCCCTCCTATTCTCCAGATTCCAAGCGAATCGTATTTAACTCCGACCGTGGCGGAAAAACACAGATCTACGTCATGGACGCTGACGGCGACAACATACGGCGCATCAGTCGCGGAAAGGGACGTTATTCCACACCGGTCTGGTCGCCGCGGGGCGATTACATCGCCTTTACTAAGCAGCATAGCAAAGAATTCTTCATCGGCGTCATGTACCCAGACGGCACCGGTGAACGCCAGCTTGCACGGGGATGGATGATAGAAGGCCCGACCTGGGCCCCCAACGGCCGAGTTCTGTCCTTCTACAAGCAGGGAAAGCACGACAAAAAGGGTCGCGGTGGGGAAAGCCGGCTTCACATGATTGATCTTACCGGCGATAACGAACGGGAAATCGTGACCCCGCTTGATGGTTCCGATCCGGCGTGGTCACCTTTACTGCCCTGAGATTCTGGCCATGCAGGGCGCATATAAAATACATACTGGGTCGTCTTCACCTCAGATTTTTCTTCTTTAAAGGGTGAAGTGCGGTCTTTTGTCACATTTTAACCAGAGTAAAGGTTGTAATTTTGGCTAGGATCGCCCAAAGTGAGCGCCGAGCCTGGACCTTGTATCCAAGGCTCTCTGTGCCGAATGCCGATCAAAGTGGAGGGAATACTGATGTACGTCAGAGTTTTAAGTTTATTTGCTGCGATTCTTCTGGTCGCTGCCTGTCAAACGACGCCTACTACCACCGCAGTATCAGGGGGTGAAGGTAGCGTCCCGGCAACAGGAGGTGAAGGCGCCAGAGGGATTGGTGGATCTGGCGGAGCACTCGGGGATGTTGTCTCCACGCCGATTCCTCACGCAGCGCTTCAGCAATGGTTGTCAACGAATATCGGTGATCGCGTCAATTTTGCCCTAGATAAATACAGCATTAGCCAAGCGGCTGCCACACGCCTTGAGAGACAGTCCGTCTGGCTCAAGGACAACCCCGCAGTGAGCATCACCATCGAGGGGAATTGCGACGAACGTGGCACCCGCGAATACAACCTCGGCCTTGGTGACCGCCGGGCTAATGCCGTCAAGAATTACCTGGTAGCTCTGGGGATAGATGCCTCACGCATTAACACCATCAGTTTTGGCAAGGAAAGTCCCATGATTCTCGGTTCCAACGAAGACGCCTGGGCCCAGAACCGGAACGCTCAAACGATTGTATACTAGCGATAGTCAGTCCTCTTTTGGTTCGGCTAACACTGGCGTCCCTCGGGGCGCCAGTGTTTTTTGACTTCGTGGTCAGGATCAAAGGGGTGAAGACGGGGAAAGACAGCCACCCAGTCTCAGTGGCCCTGCCCGTGTGGCAAGCCCCGTCGCATCATCCAGTTCCACATACATTGCACACAACGTCGCCTCGCCTTCTGCCGGGGTTAGACGCTCGCCAGGCACCTTTTTTACAAAGCGGGCAATGGCTGCCTCCTTTTTCATGCCGATAACCGAATCATAATCGCCGCACATACCGAGATCTGTCTGGTAGGCGGTGCCACCGGGAAGTATCCGGGCGTCAGCGGTGGGAACGTGGGAATGGGTGCCGAAGACCACCGAAACACGACCATCGAGAAAATTTCCCATGGCCGTTTTCTCCGACGTAGCTTCGCCGTGCACATCCACCAGAATTGCATCCACCGACTTTGCGAGTCTGTATTTGGTCAGTTCCACCCCGGCACAGGAAAAAGGATCATCTAGCGCGTTCATAAAGAGCCGCGTCATGAGGTGTAACAGTAGTACCTTTCGTCCGTCGCCCAGCGTAAAGACTGCGGAACCACGCCCCGGCGTACCTTGCGGATAATTATGAGGTCGTAGCAGGCAGGGGTCGCTATCAATATAAGAGATGATCTCGCGCTGGTCCCAGACGTGGTTGCCAGTAGTGATAGCATCAGTTCCGGCTTCGTAGAACTGCCTGCAGATCTTTTCAGTGATACCGAATCCCCGTGCCGCGTTTTCACCGTTAACGACGACAAAATCGAGGCCCAGATCGGAACGCAACCGTGGCAACTGCTCACACAAAACGGTGCGCCCCGAACGGCCGGCCACATCGCCGCAACAGAGCACTTTCATGGGCCTTCTCCTTCTGACATCCCAGCTTCTCCGATCGTGTTCCAGGTTGGGGTGTGCATCACACCGCTTTCAGTCACTACCATGTCAAGGGGCTGATCCCCGTCGTGGCGGGGCACAGGGTCACATTGCTGTGCCGCGTAAGCAATGCCCACGGCTACGAGCTGTTGTCTGTTTTTGGCCCGAAGGGCGGATATGGTGCGATCGTAATATCCGCCACCATAGCCCAGGCGATAGCCATCTTCATCGAAAGCCAGTAACGGCACTAAGAGCAGTTCAGGCACCAATGTCCGCACATCTTCGTCTGGTACGGGTATAGCGAAACCTGCTTCCTTCAATTTCAGTCCCGGTCGCCACTCCCGAAACAAAAGTGGTTTTGTCCTTCCCACCATCACCGGCAAGCAACAGGGATGCCCCCGTCCGTGAAGATGAGAAAGCAGCGGGATCACATCGATTTCGCTACGCACCGGCCAGTAGCCGGAAATAACCATCCCTCGAGGTGGCGTACAAACACCGAGGAAATGCCGCATCACTGCTCGACCCGCGTCTTGTGACGCACCGGCCAGAGCCGCCTCATGGGCGCGACTGCGGCATTCAAGCGCCATTACCCGCGCCTCGCGTTTGGTATCATCTATGGACATGGTTCGGGGAAAAAGCCGCAATGGAAATAATAGGGCGGGGCCGCGCTGGCCGTTGGGTCATGGACATCCTCTTGAGCCTGCAATGCAGGTGGACACCATATACCGAAACCACGGCCCCGGCAGGGACGGTTCCCAACAGGAAACTATTGGCCCGAGGGATGAAGCAACCTAACGCGCCACGCAGCGCCCGCCTTGCCGGGGATTTTAAGATTGCTCCAGACGCGAAGCAATAGCTTCGATACGCTGGGCAAGGTGGTCAATCCCTTCAGCGAGCTCCTTATCGTCCTCGGGAGAGGAATCCTTCTGGGAAGGCAAATCACCCACAGACTCTTTCATTTCTGCCAGTTCGTCAGCCACCAGCAGGCCGGCCATCACCAGCAGCCGGTTATCGCCCACCTGTCCCACTTCACCCACCAGGTCCTGTACTTTTTGATCGATACCCATGGCAAGGTCCTGGATGCGGTCTTCCTGTCCGTCGTCACAGGCGATGGTGTAATTCTGGCTGTTGATGGTGATGGAAAGCTGGCTCATTTTCAGGACTCCAGAACTTCCTTGATTTGCGCGATGGTGGAATCGAGACGCTCGGAAACGGTGCGGGCGGTATCCTGCAATGCCTCGCGCTCGGCCTTCAGGGAGGCAAGTTCCCCGGCCTGGGCCGCCGTCAAGGCGCTTCTATCCTGGGACAGAGCCTCAAGCCGGGACACCGCCTTGTCAAGACGTTCCCTGGCTTTTTTTACCTTGGACTTCGCCATGGATTCATCCCCGCTCCCCTTTGCACCGCCGTCTTTCCAATGAAGATACGCTTCACCCGCAGAGAGCGTCAACCGCGTCCCCCTCCCAGATAATACTCTTACGAGGAAAAAGAGATCACTTTTCCCCTTTCAGCTGCCATGATAGTTGACGCCGCGTATCGGCAACGGCATCTTGCCCCTCGCAGAGAACACGGTATACATAAACGCCGCGTCACTTTTTCCCTTCACCATGGCCAGGCAGGAGAGTGTGGATGGCTGTTCGTCTCGCGATCAATGGATTTGGGCGTATTGGACGCCTTACGTTGCGGGCTCTACACGAGTCCGGACGCAGGGATCTGGAAGTGGTTGCCATTAACGACCTCGGGCCCGTCGAAACTAACGCTCACTTACTAAAATACGATTCCGCCCACGGCCCCCTGCCCGGAGAAGTGGTGGTGGGCAAAGACTTTATTGATCTCGGGCATGGTCCCATAAAGGTCATTGCCGAGCGCAACCCTGCAAAACTACCGTGGAAAGACATGGATGTGGATATCGCCCTGGAATGCACGGGTCTGTTTAGTAAGCGTGAACAGGCCTCCCAGCACTTAGAGGCGGGAGCCAAGCGGGTGCTGGTTTCCGCCCCGACGGATGGAGCCGATATCACCGTTGTCTACGGAGTCAATCACGACAAACTCGAAGATACCCACACCATAGTTTCCAACGCATCCTGCACCACCAACTGCCTAGCTCCAGTAGCCTTTGTCCTCAACAACGCCATCGGCATCGAACGCGGTTACATGACCACTATCCACGCCTATACCGGCGACCAGAAAATCGTCGACACCTTGCATTCAGACCTGCACCGGGCGCGAGCCGCGGCAAATTCCATGATTCCTACCTCCACCGGCGCCGCCCGTGCCGTGGGGCTGGTGCTACCGGAGTTAAAGGGTAAACTGGACGGATCGGCCATCCGCGTGCCCACCATCAACGTGTCCCTAGTGGACCTTACCTTTACGCCCGGGCGTGACACCAGCGCCGAGGAAATAAACCAAGCCATTTCAAAAGCTGCCAATGGGAACCTCAATGGCATCCTTGGCATTTCTGATACCCCCCTCGTATCTATCGACTTCAATCATAACGCCAACAGCTCTATTTTTGATGTGACCCAAACCCAGGTCATCGAAAATCGTTTCTGCCGGATTCTGTCCTGGTACGATAACGAATGGGGATTTTCAAACCGCATGCTGGACACCGCGGCAGCGCTTGGGAAACTCGGGTAGAGGTAGTCGGGGGCAGGCCTCCTGCGCCGGGTATAGCATGAACCAATACGGAATAAGGATTACTCAGGCTTTACTTGGGCTCCGACTAGGGTGTCAACACTTAGAACGCAGCCCCCGTTCTCATGAAACATCGCGTCATTATCATTCACAACCTTGAACACGCCCGCGCGGCGCTGGCTGTGGCGGCGCAGTGCCGAGTTCCTATCGCCATCGCCAGCGCGCCTTTTGCCGCTGCCTATGCGGGAGCCGCCTGGTTCCGCAAGGTGGTTGAGAAGGCCGTAGCCGAACGACCGGACATACCACCTGGGTCTGTTACCGCCGTACTTGATTGCGGCGACGAACCGGGGCTTGCCGTGAGCGCTCTTCGGCAGGGAATAAAAATCATCAACTACAACGGCAATGCTGCTAGCTGTAGGAAAATCATTGCCATTGCCACTGAATTCGGGGCAGAGGTGTGGAAAGGAGAGATGGATTCTATTGATCTGGGTGCGGTAGACAATGCGACGGAGTCCTGTCGTCAATGGTTGGAAAAGTGGTCGAAAAAAGGCCCCTGAAGTGATTACTTGCCAACTCTATCTCATCACCCCACCGCAATTCGATCCCGTTTCCTTCGGCGAAACACTTGCTACCGTCCTCGACGCCGGAAAGGTGGCCTGTGTACAGATGCGCCTGAAAGACACAGAGGATGAGGCCATTCTTCGCGCCGCAGAGGCACTACAGCCTGTGTGCCGTGACCGTGGTGTAATGTTCCTTCTGAACGACAGACCAGACCTCGCCAGGGAGACGGGGTGCGACGGTGTTCACGTCGGCCAAGGGGATACAGCCTGCGCTGAGGCCCGTGGCCTGCTTGGGAAAAGTGCCGTTATCGGCGTCTCCTGCCACGGCTCGCGCCAACTCGCCATTGATGCCGTTGGAGCCGGGGCTGATTACGTAGCTTTCGGTGCTTTTTTCCCCACCACTACGAAAAAAACCAAGGGGAACCCGCCCCCAGACATCCTTTCCTGGTGGCGAGACATCGGCAATGTGCCCGCCGTTGCCATCGGCGGCATCACCCTAGACAATGCACCATCCCTGATTGTCGAGGGAGCCGATTTCCTGGCTGTGGTTTCCGCAGTGTGGGACCACGAACACGGACCCGCCAATGCGGTCAAAGCGTTTAACAAAGTGATATCGGAAACCACCGCTTAACGGCTCCGGCTCATTCCGCTGTCCTCTCCCCGTCATCAACTGGCACCTAGAGCACATCCCCTATATGTACTACGCACAGGAACTGGGCATCATCAGCCGGTTGAAATCCCAAGACAACGCCAGCGCTTTGAGGCAAGCCTGTTTCAAGGACTGTTGTAAAATCCCTGTCTATGGAAACGTCCGTGCTCTAAACCCCCCGATGCAATTACCGATTGGCCCCGAAACGGCGGCGTTGCCTCCGCCGAGCCGGAGTGATAGTTTCTGCGCCGCATTTCTCCTGCAGCAACTATTTTACCAACAAACCGTGGGTCTTCCCCATGAAAATTCAGGCTAATACTATCCGTCCCGGAAACGTCATCGAATACCAAGAGCACCAATACACCGTTCTTAAGATCAATGTGTTCAAGGCGGGTAAGGGGGGCGCCTTTATCCAGGTGGAGATGCGAGACATCCAGTCGGGGCTCAAGACCAACGAGCGCTGGCGCACCAACGACAGTGTAGAAAAGCTGAACGTGGAGGAACGGGCCTGTACTTTCCTCTTCGCCGACGGCGAAATTCTTACCTTCATGGACACCGAGACCTATGAACAGATAACCATTCCCCGCGACGCCCTGGGCGATTCGGTGGGGTTTCTCCAGAATGGCATGGAGGTCACGGTGGACTTTATCGAAGGCAAATCCATTGCGGTACAGCTGCCGCAAACCGTCGCCATGACCATTAACGAAGCCGATCCGGTGGTAAAGGGCCAGACAGCGTCTTCCTCTTACAAACCGGCGGTACTTGAAAACGGCATGCGTATCATGGTGCCGCTCCATATCGCTGCCGGCACTAGAGTAGTGGTCAACACTTCCGACGGCACCTACGCCGAACGGGCCAAGGACTAGGGCGGCTCCTAGCTGCCATATACCCCATGCCTGCTACTTCACCCATCCTCGTTGTTATGATCGCCGCAGTACGTAAGGCGGCACGAAAACTAGTGCGTGATTTCGGTGAAGTCGAACAGCTTCAGGTGTCTTTAAAAGGACCTGCCGATTTCGTCTCCCAGGCAGACATCCAGACGGAAAAAATCCTACATGAGGAACTGAGCCGGGCGCGACCCGATTTCAGCTTTCTGCTCGAGGAAGGCGGCGTTATCACGGGCAAGGACCCGAATAACTATTGGATTATAGACCCCTTGGACGGTACCATTAATTTTCTTCACGGCTTGCCCCACTTTGCCATTTCCATCGCCCATGAGAGCAGCGGCGTATTGAATGCCGGGGTTATCTATGATCCCATTCGCGACGAAATGTTCCAAGCCGAACGGGGTAATGGTGCCTTTCTCAACGACCATAGGCTGCGGGTTTCGGCCAGACGGACGCTTGAAGATTCAGTGCTAGCGACCGGCATCCCTTGTCTCGGCCATGACCACGGCCCCGCTTGTCTTGATATGCTTTCAGCGGCCATGGGTGCCTGCGCTGGCGTTCGCCGGTTCGGCGCGGCGACTCTTGATCTGGCCTATGTAGCAGCGGGACGCTATGAGGGATTCTGGGAAACCGGACTGAAACCTTGGGATTTAGCCGCCGGAATCCTTTTGGTTCGCGAAGCCGGAGGCATGGTGAGCGACCTCAAGGGCGGCAAAACCATGATGAAAAGCGGTGATATTATCGCCACCAATGATCTTCTCGACCAACCCATCACCCGTCTTCTGCGCGACGCCACCGGAAAAAAAGGAAAACAGGGCAAAGGCTGAAGACCCTCTGCCTCACTTAACCTGTTGTCCCACCACCATTCCCTAGGCTATTGTCAAACAATCAGACAACCAGTGGGGTTCCACCCCGGCACAGTTCTGACACATTCCTGTTTTTCTATACGGAAATTTTTCTATACGGAAAGACTATAATGGGTCGGTGCCGCCGGGTGAGTAGGGTATGTCGCGAAGGACGCGTGGAGGGAACGACAATCACATGTGGGATTTTAGTCCCTTAGCGTGGCAACGAAGGGCTGGACGTGCCTTGTGTCTGTACCTTCTTGCCTTTCTCACTGCTATCTTATTTCTGCCCGCAGGTTCGGGGATAGCCTTGGATACTTCTGTGGTAGGCAGAGGTGGCATACCCGAAGTAGAAATCGACCTCAGCGCTATCGAATTCCCCAGGGGCCGTGTCGAAGATTCTGTTTCCATTGGAACATTCCAGAGCAAAGACCTGTTAATGCCAGGATCGAGGGTTGCCCCTGGTAAACGTATTGTTCTGACCCCGCCGGGATCACAACCCGCAACCAAGGTGCCCAAGGTTAAGCTTCCCCGGGAAGGCCATGCTAAAGCCAGCGCGCCCAGATTGAAATTCAATATTCCGAAGATTTCAAGCATGAAACCAGTCATGCCTAAACCACCCAGGGCAAAGCCACACACACCCGCAAAGGCTAAAAAACAGGCTCCCGACACAACCACCGAAACAGCCGCCACGCCTCCAGAACCGCCCCCGTCTCCGGAAGTAGACACAAAACCGGAACCCGCACCAAAGGTACCAGCAACAACCACGGAGGCCCTTGACGAGGCAAAACCGGCACCTGTTGCACCCCCACCACCTCCTCCCGATACGGTCGCTGTGGACAGCGAAAGTCTGATACCTCCTCCACCGCTATCTGATTTGCCAGACCCGCCTCCCCCTCCACCGACAGTAGGCCTTGAACTCCCGCCACCACCCGAGGGAAAGGTAGAGGGAGCGGTCGCCAATCTGCAGGCGCCACCCCCGGTGGAGGAACTAGCAAAATCCGGAGACGCCGCTGAGCCGGCACCCGTGCGCGAGCCTGCCCCACCGCAACCACAGAAATCCTCCGCACCTGAGGAATCTGAACAGGTTGTCACTGTCCCACCGCCTTCTACAGCAGCGCCCAGCACGGGCCCCATGACCGTTCTTTTCTCTCCAGGATCGGCCGCTCTCAACACCAAGGCCTTAGAACACATCGCCGCCATCCGCGAAAAAATAGAAGTGGACCGGTCCCTACGTCTGCAACTTGTAGCATATGCCACCAATACCGATGACAATCCAAGCCGGGCGCGACGGCTGTCTCTGTCGCGGGCGCTGGCGGTCCGTGCCCACCTCGTGGAAAAGGGTGTAGAAAGCACCCGCATGGATATCCGTGCACTTGGCAACAAGTCTGGGGAGACCCTCGGTGATCGCGTGGACCTTGTCCTTCTTCCGTAAACCAGGGCGGCCTTGTTTCCAGCGCGGGCGGCTACCTAATCTCGGGTCTGCTGCCACATGAGCCGCCCCAAGCGCTTCCTTACCCGTATGATTCTATTCCTGGCGGCTGTAGTCGTCGGAGTGTTTTTTCTCTTCCCCATGCTCAAGGAGGCATTTTTCGCCAACCCAGCGCTCAACGGCATGATTCTGGGTGTACTAGTCGTCGGTATCGTGTTTATCTTCCGTATGGTGTTGATGCTTAATCCCGAAGTGGTGTGGATCGAGAGCTACCGCCAAGGATCATTGTCCATGCGCACGCCACGCCTGCTTGGCCCCATGGCTACCATGATTAGCGAAAATCGGAAAAAATTAAGTCTTTCGGCCCTGTCGTTGCGCTCCCTACTCGATAGCATTAGTGCCCGCCTTGATGAATCGCGGGATATCTCACGCTATCTTATCGGCCTGCTGATTTTCCTCGGCCTTCTCGGCACTTTCTGGGGGCTGTTGGAAACAGTGGCTTCGGTGGGTGGGGTTATTGCCAGCCTAGAAATGCCATCAACAGAACTAGGGACTGCCTTCCGCGACCTAAAATCAGGGCTTGAAGCGCCCTTGTCCGGTATGGGGACGGCGTTCAGTTCCTCCTTGTTCGGACTAGCCGGTTCGCTAGTGCTGGGATTTCTCGACCTCCAGGCAGGACAAGCTCAAAATCGTTTCTATAACGAACTTGAGGAATGGCTGGCGAGCCAAACCCATCTTTCCACCGGCACCACTGCGCTGGAGGGTGATCAGTCGGTTCCAGCTTATACCCAAGCTCTTCTCGAACAGACCGCTGACAATCTTGAGAACCTGCAACGAATCATGTCACGAAGCGAGGAAAGGCAGGTTGCTTCCTCCGCCGGCTTCGTGACCCTCAATGAGAGGCTGGGCTCGCTCATCGACCAGATGCACGCAGAACAGAGCCTCATGGTGAAGCTGACCGAAAGTCAGATCGAATTGAAACCGATTCTTACCAAACTTTCGGAAATGGCAAGTGAGGGAAATTTCGGCATGGACGAAGCGACTCGAACCCATATCCGTAACCTCGATGTCCATATCGTCAAACTCCTCGAAGACGTACATTCTGGACGGGATCAGCTGGTGCAAGAACTCCGCGATGAAATCAAGCTGCTTGCACGTACCGTTGCCTCCCTTTCTAATTACAAGCCCTCCAACTGACGGCAGGGCTGTGGGACACCTATGACCCTCGCCGCCTTCAGCCGCCATTCCCGAACCTCGGTCAATATCTGGCCAGGATTCGTGGATGCCTTGGCAGCGTTGCTGATTATCGTCATCTTCCTTCTGATGGTGTTCGTAATCTCTCAGTTCTACCTTCAGAATACCCTGTCGGGCCGCGAGAGAGCGCTGGATCTCCTGAACCAGAGGGTGAGCGAACTGGCCGAAATGCTGTCCCTAGAACGTCAGGCTAATGCCGATCTCAACCTCAGCATCGAACAGCTCTCTGCCCAGCTGCAAAGCAGCCTTGGCGAAAAGGACAAGATGGAAGCCACTATCGGCGAGCTTACCTCAGCCCTGCGGAAGAGCGAGCAATCCGTCGCATCCCTGAAGAGCGACCTGGAAAGCGCTGGCCAGCGACTGACGTCCCTCCAGGAAAGGCTGATCAGGGAACAACGGAGCAACTCCGAAGCCTTAGCTAATATAGAATCTCGCTACAGGGAGAGCACGTCGGCGCTAACGCAAGAACGGGAATTCACTGAGAAACAGCGTGACAGCCTCAACCTTCTCAACCAACAGATCGCCGCCATGCGCAACCAATTGGCAATCCTCAATGAGGCCCTTGAAGCCGCAGAAAGGAAGGATAAGGAGAATCAGGTCAAGATTTCAAATTTCGGCAAGCGCCTCAACGTAGCTTTGGCCGGAAAAGTCCAGGAACTGGCGAAATATCGGTCGGAATTCTTTGGGCGGCTGCGCGAAGTTCTTGGTGAGCGAAAAGACATCCGCGTGGTAGGCGACCGTTTTGTGTTTCAGTCGGAGGTTCTGTTCGATTCAGGCTCCGATGCCCTGGGGCTTGAAGGACAGATGCAGCTTAACCGGCTCGCCGAAACCCTTCTAGAAATCGCTGCCACCATTCCTGACGGCCTAGATTGGGTCCTGCGCATTGA
>JASLYJ010000090.1 GCA_030739855.1 Alphaproteobacteria bacterium
ATAGCCACAGACCGTAGCCGGACGGATGGTGACTGTGGTAAAATCAACAGACTGGTATTCAGCAAGTATTTTTTCACAATCTGCCTTGTAACGAGAATAATCCGTGAGGGGATCCAGAGTCATCTCTTCATGAACGTTTGGCTCCTCCTTGATGCCGTAAACACTGGAAGATGAAGCATATATAAAGCGTTGCACCCCATTGTTTTTTGAAATTATAACTAGCGGACGAAAGGCATCAAGATTAATGGATTTGCCTAATGCTGGGTTCAGCTCAAAACTGGGGTCGTTGGAAATACAGGCCAGGTGGATGACGGCATCATGACCTGGAATTAGTTTTTCTAAGAGCGCCTGGTTCCTAATGTCGCCTTTTACAGTGTTTAAATTTGGATGGGATGGTAAAACATCTTCTCCAAATATCATCAAATCTAACACGGATATAAAATACCCCCGTTTAAGTAGGTGTGGAACTAGGACAGCGCCTACATAGCCAGATCCACCGGTGATAAATATTTTTTTCATATTTTTTCCATTAACTTAGATATTCAAACCATTTTTCGGTGGCTTTGGCGATGGAGTGCTTATCCCAGACCGTAGCTTCCCGCCAG
>JASLYJ010000091.1 GCA_030739855.1 Alphaproteobacteria bacterium
GGTAAACAACTGGCCGATGGGTGCAGCCCTGGCATTTGACATGATGCTGGTCGTCGCAGTCATATCACTTCTCTACATTTGGTTGACTCGTAAAGTCACGGAGAATATCGCATGAACGAGGTTGCCTACATTGACCGCGCCAATCGACCGCTGTACTTTTATGCGATCCTCTATCTTGCCTTCCTTTACATTCCGGTGCTGTTCCTGCCGTTGTTCTCGTTCAATGACAACATCTACATTGCTTTTCCACTCAAGGGTTTTACCACCCAATGGTATGTGACTATGTTCAATGATCAACCAATGTGGGCGGCGCTGAACAATTCCCTCCGTGTTGCCTGCGTGAGTTCCGTAATCGCAACACTGCTTGGGCTCTTTGGTGCCAAGGCAGTGACTCGTTATCGGATTCCGGGTGTGAAGCCGATCATATTTGTAATTATGCTACCGATGGTGGTGCCGCTCATCATTATGGGCGTCGCGCTGCTGATTCTCGTTACCCGCCTGGGGTTTGATCTATCCTTGTACACCATCGCCATGGCCCACGTGCTGATCTCGGTGCCGTTCGCGATGGCAACCTTAATGTCTCGTTTCGAAGGATTC
>JASLYJ010000092.1 GCA_030739855.1 Alphaproteobacteria bacterium
CGGCGAAGCGCAACAGGCCGCGGGAGCGGGCGAAGGCCACCGCGCGCTCGATTTCGTCACGGGGCAGAAAGCCCAGAAGGAACACTCCGTTACCGGCCACCGAGCGGTCGGTGGAAAAAGCCACCACGGGCACACCCTTTTCCCGCGCTTTTGACGCCACGGCGGCCACGGAGGCGGAATAGAGCGGCCCCAGGATCAGCTCCGCTCCGTTGCTCAAGGCCCGGGCGGCGGCGCGGCGGGCGCCCTCGGGCGTGCCGGTGGTATCAAGGGGAAGCAGCGAGAAATTCTTTTCCGCGAGATCGAAAAGCGCCATCTCCGCACCGTGCAGCATGGCATTTCCTAGAGCCGCATGGGGACCCGACAGGGGAAGCAGAATGGCGATGCGAATTAGATCATGGACACCGGGCGGCGGAATAAGGTGAACCTCCTCAAGGGACGGAGACAGGGGCTCGGATTCAGTGACCCCCCGCGCGGCGGAAGGAACCGGGGGGTAGGGCTCTTCCATGTCCTCTTCATAGACTTCTTCAAAAACTTTTTCGTCTTGCAAGGGGACGTCCTGCGCCGTGTGGGATTCGGGCAGGCGTG
>JASLYJ010000093.1 GCA_030739855.1 Alphaproteobacteria bacterium
GTCACCAGCCGAGACCATGGAAACGGGCGCGGTAACTGCAAAAAAAGCACACAGAACATAATGTGCGCTGCTCTGGAAACCACCACGGAAGCAGCCAATTATCATAGGTCTCGCGGTTCCACGTCTTCAGGCCGAGGCCGCCTTGGCCCCGACATGCTCTGACGCCATGACGAGAAGAGACTGGCCCGTCATTTCCTTGGGATGATCAAGCCCCATCAGCGCCAGCAATGTGGGTGCAATATCGGCCAGACAGCCATGACGCAGGGACGTAACATCCGCCGGCCCGCCCACCAGCACACCGGGCACCGGGTTACAGGTATGGGACGTATGAGGCTGTCCCGTTTCAGGATCGCGCATGAGTTCGATATTTCCATGATCGGCGGTAACCAGCATGGCGCCGCCAGCCTTGTCGAGAGCGGAAACAAGCTGTCCCAGGCAGACATCGATGGTTTCCACCGCCTTCACGGCCGCAGACATGGAGCCGGTATGGCCCACCATGTCCGGATTGGCGAAATTGACCACGATGAAGCCGTATTCCCCGCCTTCGATGGCCTTGATCAGCCGCTGCGTCACTTTGG
>JASLYJ010000094.1 GCA_030739855.1 Alphaproteobacteria bacterium
GTCAACGAGGCGGCGCTCAACGCGGCGCGTTACAGCCAGAAGACCGTCATGATGCAGGACTTCGAGTTCGCCAAGGACAAGGTGATGATGGGCTCGGAGCGCCGGTCACTTGTCATCAGCGACGAGGAGAAGCAGGTGACGGCGCTCCACGAGGCGGGTCACGCCCTGTTGGGCGTCGTGCTGGAGCATTCCGACCCGGTCCACAAGGTTACGATCATCCCGCGAGGCCAGGCGCTCGGTGTCACGCAGCAGCTGCCGGTCGACGACAAGCACAGCTACTCGGCCGAGTATCTGCATGACCAGGTCGCGGTGCTGCTTGGTGGCCGGATCGCCGAAGAGATCACCAACACGACGGTGACGACCGGTGCGGGCAACGATCTCGACCGAGTCACCGACCTCGCCCACAAAATGGTTTGCGAGTGGGGCATGAGCGAGGCCGTCGGGCCGGTGACCTTCGGCAAGAAGGAGGAGCAGGTCTTCTTGGGGCGTGACTTCACGCAGCACAAGGACCACAGCGAGGAAACCGCGAACAGGATCGACCAGGAGATCAAGCGGATCGTCACCGACAACTACG
>JASLYJ010000095.1 GCA_030739855.1 Alphaproteobacteria bacterium
GATACATATAAAAAGTGCACAATTCAAAGTGAAGAAAGTTGTGATGTAATGAACAGCATAAGAAAATGGCTAAGTATAGTCTCAATCATGATATTTATGATACTTACACCTCAAGTAGTATTAGGACTAGCTCCTGGAGGAGCACCATTTTTCCATGTTTCCGTTGAGCCTGAGGTTGGAGAGGCTGAAGCTGGTGGGTCTGCGATTTTAGAGGTTGCCGCTCTTTCACAAGAAGGATTTGAAGGAGATGTTGAATGGACACTAGAAAATGCACCCGCTGGTGTAACCGCCACATTTGATCCTAATCCCGTTTTTGTACCTGGATTTGATGAAGGGGTATCTATTGTAACTATTGAAGTTGACGCTGCCGTATCTCAAGGTGAAATTGAATTAATCATATTAGGAACAGATCCTTCAGGTCTAGCAGAACCAGCTGAACGAGCCGTACCTTTCACTGTAAGTGGTGCAGCAGCAGCAGCACCTGCACCTGCACCTGCACCTGCACCTGCACCTGCACCTGCACCTGCACCTGCACCTGCACCTGCACCTGCACCTGCATCTGACGA
>JASLYJ010000096.1 GCA_030739855.1 Alphaproteobacteria bacterium
CGGTGAATACAAGGATGGATTACCCAACGGACAAGGCACCTTTACCTTTGCCGATGGGAGCAAATACGTCGGTGAATGGAAGGATGGATTACCCAACGGACAAGGCACCTTTACCTCTGCCGATGGGAACAAATACGTCGGTGAATTCAAGGATGACAAGTTTCACGGACAAGGCACCTTTACCTTTGCCGGTGGCGACAAACACGTCGGTGAATTCAAGGATGACAAGTTTCACGGACAAGGCACCGATACCTTTTCCAATGGCAACAAATACGTCGGTGAATACAAGGATGGTAAACCCAACGGACAGGGCACCTTTACCTTTGTAGATGGGAGCAAATACGTCGGTGAATTCAAGGATAACAAACAGAACGGACAGGGCACCTTTACCTTTGCCGGTGGGGACAAATACGTCGGTGAATACAAGGATGACAAGAGGCACGGACAAGGCACCTATACCTTTGCCGATGGGAGAAAATACGTCGGTGAATACAAGGATGGATTACCCAACGGACAAGGCACCTTTACCTTTGCCGATGGGAGCAAATACGTCGGTGAAT
>JASLYJ010000097.1 GCA_030739855.1 Alphaproteobacteria bacterium
TTCTGTTAGCTTTATCAAAAGATGTTTTATAAATAAGACCTATGCCAAGCTTTTCCGTAATCTTTTTTAATTCAGAAGCAACATCCAATGCATGTTTTTCGTTCTCCAATTGACACGGGCCTGCTATCAAAGTGAATGGACTTGTATTTGAAATATTTAGTTTTCCGCATTTAACTAATTTGTTCTCCATTAGTTTTTTCTCCTATTGCTACCCGCAGCCTTAATAAAAGAAGAAAATAATGGGTGTGGTGTAAAAGGTCTTGATTTAAATTCGGGATGAAACTGAACGCCAATAAACCAAGGATGATCTCTTAATTCAATTATTTCAGGAAGTGTTCCATCTGGAGACAAAGCAGAAAAAATTAGTCCTTTTTTTTCAAAATCATTTTTATATTTTATATTCACTTCATACCTATGTCTGTGTCTTTCTTTAATTTTATTTTCAGAATATATTTTAGATATCAAAGAATTATTCTTTAATACAGCATCGTACAAACCTAATCTCATCGTTCCACCTAAATTCTTCTCGCTTCCTTTAATTCTTTTCTTTCCTTTTT
>JASLYJ010000098.1 GCA_030739855.1 Alphaproteobacteria bacterium
TCCGTAATGTGGGACAACAACGCCGTTATCCCCTTCCAATTCAAGCAAGAGCGGAGCCCGTGTTTCAAACCAATAGTAAGGGGGGGCAAGGTGCACCCTGGCAAAGGGCGGAGATGCAGCCCACATACTGGAAATGAGCGCCCCTGATGCTCAAGCCATAATCATACAAGAGCTTTGTCACGGGATTCAAGAAATCCCGCATCTCTGGGCGGGTAGTGGTGACCTGCCCCCTAGTTTCTAACCTTGATTTTGTTTGGTAGCGGAGGGCGGACTCGAACCGCCGACACCCGGATTATGATTCCGGTGCTCTAACCAACTGAGCTACTCCGCCCCAGAGATATAGATAGTGAGGTGTGGTGGCGTATACGCCGCGAAGACGGAACCTGTCAAGCCGCCACCGCCGCGCTTTCCCGACGGGCGATCCAGCCCCCGCCCAGCATCCGCTCACCGTCATAGAAGACACAGGCCTGGCCCGGGGCGACCCCGGCCTGGGGCGTTTCCAGAACCACCTCAGCGCCATTTTTACAGCCATAGAGGGTAGCCGCCGCCGGCG
>JASLYJ010000099.1 GCA_030739855.1 Alphaproteobacteria bacterium
AACAGAACACGACTCTTGCTGCACTTATCTTTGCTATGACGCAGTTCAAACCCACCAGAAAATAAAGGAACATATATGAAAAACTATGACACATACTCCGTATTCCGATGCGACACGAAAATGAGAGACCAACTCAAAACATTAGCATCCGACCAGAGCAAATCATCCTCAGCACTTATACGAGAAGGTGTGGAAGGGGTCATAAAGAATGCGGAGATTCAGAAACAGGAAGAGAGAATGCTCAACTCATTCCTAACCTAAACGGATATATGTAATACACCAGTGATACTCAATCTGGATTTATCTCTCACGTAAGACGATGCATCAAAACTGCATCGTTTTTCGTATCACTAATCACACTATGTTCCTTATTGATTATTTTCCCCACCATCTATCTCGCATACTGACAGACGGATTTTAGGATTTCTTCAATTACTGTGTCAGGGTGAGGATAGTTCCATTCTTTAGGTGATGTATTGCTAGTTTCACCAATCCCCCCACCCACAGGCGGCTTACTTTTAATGCTTGGGAGGGGTTAC
>JASLYJ010000009.1:0-24604 GCA_030739855.1 Alphaproteobacteria bacterium
GTCCGGAAGACCTGGGCGCCCTGGAGAAGGGCATTCCCAACCTGTTGCGCCATGTGGAGAATATCGGTAAATACGGCCTGCCTGTGGTGGTGGCCATCAACCGCTTCCCCACCGATTCCGACGCCGAGGTGGCACTAGTGCAGTCGTTCTGCGAGAAGGTGGGTGTCAACGCCGTGCTCGCCGATCACTGGGCGCGGGGCGGCGAGGGTGCCGAAGATCTGGCCAAAGAGGTCATCAACACGCTGGAGACCAAGAAAGCCGATTTCAAGTTCCTCTATCCCGACGACATGCCGCTGATTGAAAAGGTGCGTGCTGTCGCCAAGGAGATTTACCGCGCCGACGATATTTCCGTGGACAAGGCGGTGGCGGCGCGCTTCGCCGAAATCGAGAAGCTCGGCTTCGGCCATTACCCGGTTTGCATGGCCAAGACCCAGTACAGCTTTTCCACCGATCCCAGCCTTAAATGTGCACCGGAAGGGTTTACCGTTCCCGTGCGCGAGGTGCGGCTGTCATCGGGAGCCGAGTTCGTGGTGGTGCTTACCGGCGATATCATGACCATGCCGGGTCTGCCCAGTGTGCCGGCGGCTGAGGCCGTGGGCGTGGGCGATGACGGTCTCATCTTCGGGTTGTTCTAGGGGATAGCTTTTCCCTTTATCCTTGTAAATGAGGCGAGAGATACCCCAGAGAGAACGGCGGGGTATTCCAGCAGGTTTCTCAGGCGCTTTTTATTTCCCCATAGGCGGTGAGAAGGGGGGCGTCATCACTGGGTTCGAGGATGCGGTCGAGACCGGGTAGAAGCCCCATTTCCTCTTTCTGGATGTGAAAGACCTCACGCTCCACAAGTTCGCGCCCGGCGGCGTGAAACTGGCTCCAGCCCGGGGTATCGAAGCCGCTTTCCTTGGCTGCGGCGGCGGCCACCAGACGCTCGGCCAGGGGTCGGATGAGTTCATGTTCCTGGCACAGCATTTCAGGGATTCCGGGGTCGAAGGCTTGGCCAAAACGGGGGAAGAGGTGGGTTTCCTCGAAGGCGTAATGATAGGTGACGTCCTCGCCGAGGGTGGTGGCCAGTTCCTCGAGCAGGGCGGCGGTATCCGCATCGCCCGTGTCGGGAGGATCTTCGGGGCCATGGGCGGCTAGTAGTTTTTCGAGACGCTCCAGCAGCGCCAGCATGGTGGCATGTTCTTCGTGCAGATTACGCAGAATTTCGAGGCTCAGATTAAACATCAGGACTTTTCCTTATCCGTTATTTCGGTCGTTTCCGATATTTTACCAGTCTTGCCTGCGGTGTGCAGGCAGCGGCGTATCAGCCACAGCACACGTAGCGCGAAGGCGGTGTATATCAAGGCACCGAGGAGTCCGGCAAGACCGCCGAGGCGGACCGGCAGGGGCGCTTCCAGAGCCATGCCCGCCGCCACCAGAATAAGGGCTAGGCCGTGACAGAGGGCGTGAGCGCGGCGCGGGCCCTCGGGCGCCAGCTCGCTCATGAGCGGTGGCGTAGCCCCGGCGCTGGTGGCGTTCATGGCGCCGAGGAAGGGTAGGATGCGCTGCAGGACTCCGAGGAGAAAGGTGAGAAGCCAGCCAAAAAGCACGGCAAAGACGAACATGGCGAAGCCCTGGCTTCCAGAGAGGCCGAGCGCCGTGGCGCAACCTAAAGCCAGGCTCGCCACCAGAAAAAACCAGCCCGCGCGCATGAGCAGAATGGAAACGCCCAGCTTGCGGCGCATGGCGGTGGCCAGGCAGCGCCTCATGCTGCGCAGATGCAGGGATACGCTGAAAAGCCCCAACAATGCGCCCGCTACCATCAGCAGGGGCGTTCCGAGGAAGATACCGGCAAGCGCCGCCATCAGCCCGAATACGGCGAGTGCGAAAACGGTGCGGCTCTCACCCACCGGCACGCCCTGGGAAAGGGTGAAGAGCGGTAACAGGATGTGGCTAAATCCGAGCACCAGCATTCCCATGAAGCCGAACCCGGCGGTTATTATGTGGAGGGCGGTGATGCCCGCGCGGTCATGGAGAAAGCCGTGGTCACCGTCGGTGATGAGAACAAGCCCCAGCGCCGTGGCGGCGGCCAGCGCTACCAGCGCGGGCAGGCCGAATCCGCTCAGGGGTTCGAAAATCAGGGCACGTTGCAATATCCGCCACATCAGCTCGGCAACCAGAACCATGTATATGGCGAGACCGAGTGCCACGCCGAACCCGCCCACGGCCATGGCAGAGGGGTCGCTCGCCGCCATGCCCCACACCAGGATGGCGACGCCGGGGATGAAGAACCAGGAGGCGCCGCGGGTGGCCGTGGCGCCGCATAGCGGCATTCCCGTGGCCACCGGCAGCATCTGGAAAGAAACCCCCATGGCGGTCATCGTCAACACCCCCAGCGTCAGGCTGTGCAGTGCTGCCAGCGCTGGTCCGGGACCGCCGGTGAAAAAGGCCACATGGTTGGGAAAGGCCGCGATCAGCGCCCATAACAGGATGTGGAAGAACAACGCGGCGGCGAAATAGCGGTATGGTATGGTGGGGTCGAGTAGCTGTGACTGCGCCCCCATGAGGATGCTTCCGGGAAAGTTCATGATCTGGATTCCAAGGACTCTGGGGGCGGCTGTGTGCGGGTGAGGGTCAGGCGTAGCTCGCCTTCACCAACAGCGTCGGGGGGCTCCTTGGTCCAGGACCAGCCGCGCTCCACCAGTTCGGGATACAGGTTCACGGGGTCACGGGCCATGAGGACGTGCACCGTGTCTCCGGTATCGGTGCGTTCAAGGAGCTCGACGATGGCTACCAAGGGCTTTGGTGGGGTGTGGATATCACGCAGGTCGAGGCAGGGAGCTCCCGCCTCCCAGAGGACTGGGACATCGCCAGCCACGGGTTTGTGATTCGTCGTTTCGGGCAAGGTTCCACTTTCGTGTTTCCGATTGGGTAGAAACAAGGGAGCAGGGAGTCAAGAGGGCTCTGGTTTCCTGAAGGATTACACTGCCTTTGAGTGCTTTCCTTCCGCCATCTCGAGATAGACGTCGAAGACGGCGCACACACAACGCACCAGCAGGCGGCCGTCGGGGGTGACGGTGATGTGGTCGCCGTCCAGTTCGATCAGCCCGTCGGCGGCCAGTTCCTCGAGCTTGGGCCGGGCCTCAGCAAGGGTGTCGGCGGTTTCCCCGTGCTCGGCGCAGATTTGCACAAGGTCGATTTCAAGATCGCACATGAGGCGCTCGATCACCGCCCGGCGCAGCCGGTCGTTATCGCTCAGTTCCACGCCGCGTGCGGTGGGCAGGTGGCCATCATCAATGGCGCGGCGGTAGAGGTTGATCTGGGGGAGGTTCTGTGTGTAGCCCTGGGGCAGCGAAGAAATGCTCGACGCACCGAGACCAATAAGGGTTTCTGCGTGGTCGGTGGTGTAGCCTTGGAAATTACGGTGAAGTGCACCCGTCTTCAGTGCTACTGACATGGGGTCATTCTCGAGGGCAAAATGGTCAAGGCCGATGGTGATAAAGCCATGGTCCTCGAGAAAAGTCATCGCGGCTTCGGCCTGCTTCCAGCGTTCTTCAGTTCCGGGTAGGGCGGCCTCGTTGATCATCTTCTGATGGGTCTTCATCCACGGCACATGGGCATAGCCAAAGAGTGCGAGGCGCGCGGGTTCCAGTTCCAACACCCTCTCTATCGTAGCCAGAACTTCTTCCACGCCCTGATGGGGTAGGCCGTACATGAGGTCAACGTTGATCTCAGTTATGCCCACGCCGCGCAGGCCGTCAATGACCCGATTGGTTTCGTTGAATGGCTGGATGCGGTTTACCGCCTGCTGTACCTTGGTGCTGAAATCCTGGATGCCGAGGCTAGCCCTAGTCACGCCGGCCTTCCCCAGGGCATAAATAGTGTCATCGCCTATTCCGCGGGGATCGATCTCCACCGCGAATTCACTCTCGCCATCAAAATCGAAATGAGTACGCATGGCGTCAGAGAGGCGCAGGATATCCGTGGGGGCGAGGCTGGTGGGGGTGCCGCCACCCCAATGCACGTGGGAAGCGCGGTGACGCTTGCCCAACGTATTTGCCACCCGTTCCACCTCTGCCGTCATATGGTTGAGATAGGCAGTGACGGGCTCATAGCGGTTGACAATCCTGGTGTGGCAGCCACAGAACCAGCACATAGTGTCGCAGAAGGGGATATGCACATAGAGGGAAAGGGATTCGTCCCCGGGAATTTCCGCAAGCCACTGCGCATGGGTTTCGGCGTCCACGGTCTCGGTGAAATGAGGCGTGGTGGGATAGCTGGTATAGCGCGGTACCGGCTGGTCATATCTGGCGAGGGTTTCGAGCTCTAGCATGGGGTTTCCATGGCGTTAGGCCGAAGCATTTCCGACAAGGTTCTTGTAGAGGGCCACGGTTTGGGTGGTGATAAGGGACTGCGCGAAGCGTTCCTCCACTAGGCGACGGGCCTCCTTACCCATCTTTTCCCGTAAATAGGGGTCCCGTGCAAGTCGGGCAAGTGCTGCGGCCAGTGCTTCGGGGTCCCGGGGGGGCACCAGAAGGCCGCTTTGTTCATGGCGTACGATCTCGCGGCAGCCAGGTACGTCGCTGGCGATCAGCGGGCGGGCGCAGGATGCGGCTTCCAGTAGGCTGAGGGGAAGGCCTTCGCGGTAGGAAGGTAGTACTGCCATATGGGTGGACTTTAGGATTTCCGCCATGTCACGGCGATGTCCCCACCATTCCACGGCGCCCTCGCGCTGCCACTTCTCCAGGGTCTGGCGGGGGATGCTGGCCGGGTTGGCGGGGTCGGGTTCACCTACCAATGCAATACGCAGCGCCACTCCTTGTCTTTTAAGGAGACGCGCTGCTTCTACCAGCTCGCCCACACCCTTGTCCCACAACATACGCGATGCCAACACCGCCAGCGGTGGTGCGTCATTGTCCTGTGGTTGCATGGAGGGGGTGAAGACTTCTGTATCTACGCCGGAGCCGGGGATAAGGGTGACGCGGCTAGGAGAGACAATGCCGGAGGCTTCCAGAGCCTCCAGGTCGTCGGTGTTCTGAACGATCGTATGGCTGCGTTTATGATTCAGCAGCAGACGCAAGGCCAGCCGGATAAAGGGGCGCAGCAGGCGTGCCAGTGGGTCGCGGGAGATGAACACGTAGCCCAGCCCGGCGATTGAATTAACATAAACTGGCACCTTCGTGAGGCGGGCGGCTAAGGAGCCGTAAAGGGCGGGTTTCAGGGCTACGTGCTGGGTGAGGTCGGGACGTTCACTGCGATAGAGGCGCACCAGTTCTGCAATGCTGGCTAGTTCACGCAGGGGGTTGCGGCTGCGGCGGTCAAGGGAGAGAGGCACAAGGCGGAAGCCATCGGCTTGAATTTGTGCTGCGGGAGCGCCGGGGCTCGGATCATTCACATGGGTCGCCACCACCACCTCGAACCCGGCCTCGCGGGCGGCACGGGCATGGGCGATGCGATGTGAGCAGAAGTACCAGTCCTCGGTTACAAAATAGAGGATTTTAGGTGTGTTTTGCAGCGTGACCTGCGTTCGGGGGGAAGGGTCCATGGGGCGATCATGCGTATATGGGGAGGGCTTTTCAAGGCTTCCTCATGGCCGGGGCATTTTCTCCGTCCGGGCCCGTAAATGGAGTAGATAGCACACTGAGTAGGTATACTATGGGAATCGTAATGTTAAAAAAACGATTTTATATTAGTGATTCTAGATAGATATAAGATTTTAGCCATACCCAGTAAACAGGCGGGGTTGTCGCCAAAGACGAGGGGGTCTATGTTGGCCAACTCGCGTTTTACTATCCTTTATTTTATCCACTGTACCCATAGGGGGGGTATCACTATGTCTAGTCTTCTCGCTTTGTCAGTCAGTATCGGTGGCCTTGGTGCTGTTGCAACTTGGCTGGCTCTCGTCGCGGGGGTTCCAGGTATGCAGATCTGGGGTGTGTTCATCGGATGGGGCTGCTATTTTGCTTCGGGCGCTAATACCGAAGCCCTGAAAGGGGCTATATGTGGGCACATTAGTGGAGCTGTTCTAGCAGTTGTTGCCCTTAATCTGGTGGGCTTGGTGCCGATTGCCGGTGCATTGAATGTACCGATTTGGGTGGGTGTGACAGTGGCTGCTCTTGTCTACGCGTCACAGGTTGCGGCCTTGGCCAATATCCCGGCTGCCGTCTACGGCTATGCCACCACTGCAGGGCTCTTTCTTCTCGGTGGGCCTGTTTTACAAGATGTTTCGTCGCTTAGTCTTGGCAATCCGGGCGTTGTAGCTATCATCTCGCTGATAATCGGTGCGTGCTTCGGGGCCATCTCAGGACGTCTCGCCGGCGTGTTGGGCAGCGACTGACGTTCGTCTGATCGACCCTCGTCCCGGGAAACATTAACCGCCACGGGACCAAGGTCGTAGAACTCGTTTAAAAGACCCCGTTTCCCACCATTATTCCATGGTGTGGGGGACGGGGTCTTTCTATCTACCGTTGTATGATTTGCTTGCGCACCGGCCGTTGCGCCATGATGGCGGCATGGCCCTCCGATTTTCCCCATGACGGGCAGCTGCATCTGGAATAACTCCGCAAATGACCTTGTTCCACTGAGGCCGTAGACTGGCCCTACGGGGGTGTTTTGGCGGGAAGGGACGTATCTAAAGTGGCGATTTATTTTATTTCCGGGGTTCTTTTATTAGTAGCGGTGCTGCTGTTGATACGGGGTTTTGCTGATGCTGATCCCACGGTCATGGTGCGCGTACTCAAGAGAACATTACTGATCGTGGGGGCGGGGGTACTAATTTTTCTGGCAGTGACGGGGCGTCTAACCGCGGCGCTGAGCGGGCTGGCGGGGCTGGTTGTATTAGCCCTGCGCTGGCACGGCATCTGGCGCCAAGTGAAACAGGCCAAGGAAGGTTACGAGGCCTTCCGTGGCGGCACTGCGGGCGGGCCGGGCGATGGCACTGGAGGTCGGGGGCAAGCGAGACCCAGAAAAGGACCTATGACCCACCAGGAGGCCTTGGAAATCCTTGGTTTGGAGGAGAATGCCGACAATGCTGCAATCCGCGAGGCCCACCACCGGCTGATGGTGAAAATTCATCCCGACCAAGGTGGCTCCAACTGGTTGGCTACGCGCATTAACCAGGCCCGCGACCTTCTTCTGGGGGGGTGATTTTGGCGCGGGCAAGCAAGCTTGCGCCTCCACGTTGCGCTGTGGCACAACCGGCGGGTAATTTTGCGCCGTGCGGGTGGTGTGAAATTTCAAGTAGGGAGCGGGAGAGAAAATGACGAAGCCGGTAAACAAGGCGGTTTTCCCGATGGCGGGATTGGGGACACGCTTTCTTCCCGTCACCAGGGCTATACCCAAAGAAATGCTTCCTGTGGTGGACAAGCCCCTGGTCCAGTGGGCGGTGGAAGAGGCTGCAAGCGCTGGGATTGAAAAATTCATCTTCGTCACCGCGCCTGGAAAGGAGGCCATCGAGGCCCATTTTGGCCCCACGCCGGTTCTTGACCATGCCTTGGAAGAAAAAGGCAAGACCGGTCTTTGCGAGGGATCACGTGCTTTGACTGAACTGGGGGCGCGCATTACCTGCGTGTTGCAGCCCGAGCCCCTGGGCCTCGGCCATGCCGTATGGTGTACCAGAGAACAGGTGGGCGACGAACCTTTCGCAGTACTGCTTCCCGACGACATGATTTTAGGTAAAACTCCCTGCCTACAGCAGATGATGGCAGCTTATGGCGAGGTTGGCGGAAACGTGGTGGCTGTGGAGAACGTGCCCTGCAAACACACCGACCGCTATGGAATTGTTGATCCCGGCAATGGGACGGTCTCGGAAGAAACGGGCGCACTGGTGCCGGTGAAGGGGCTTGTTGAAAAGCCGGAACCAGCCAAGGCGCCCTCCACCTTGTCGGTGATCGGGCGCTACATCTTGCAGCCGCAGGTTTTCGAGCACTTGGATCGCAAGACTCGAGGCGTAGACGAGGAAATCCAGCTTACCGACGCCTTGGCCAAGATGGTCGATACCCTGCCATTTCACGGGCTGCGGTTTAGTGGTGAGCGATTCGACTGCGGCGACAAAATAGGATATCTCAAAGCCAATATGGCATTTGCTCATGACCGGGATGCGTTGCGGGGCGCTGTTTCCGCCCTCTGCCGTACTTTTGCGTAAACTGCTGTTCTAATTAACCGCAATATTCAGGCAGGAAAGATAACACTATGCATATCGCTATGATCGGTGTCGGATATGTGGGACTCGTCTCCGGCGCCTGTTTTTCGGAATTCGGCGTGGATGTTGTTTGCGTCGACAAGGACGCAGACAAGATCGAGCGTCTACGCAGGGGAGAGATTCCCATCTATGAACCTGGCCTCGAGGCGATGGTGCGGGACAATAAGCAGGCCGGACGGCTGTCATTTACCACTGATTTACAGGATACCGTGGCCAAGGCAGACGCTGTCTTCATTGCCGTGGGCACACCGAGCCGTCGAGGCGACGGCCACGCCGACCTTTCCTACGTGTTCGCCGCGGCGGAAGAGATAGCCAGTGCCCTGGACGGCTATACGGTGGTGGTGAACAAGTCCACGGTGCCGGTGGGTACTGGCCGCGAGGTAGAGGCCATCATCCACAATATTCGCAAGGACGTCGATTTTGACGTGGTCTCCAACCCGGAATTTCTACGCGAAGGCTCTGCCATCAACGATTTCATGCGTCCTTATCGGGTGGTGATTGGCGCCGAGACCGACCGTGCCCGTGCCCTCATACGCCAACTCTACAGTCCGCTTTACTTGATCGAGACGCCAATCCTGTTTACTAGGCGAGAAACGGCGGAACTCATCAAATACGCAGCCAACGCCTTTCTCGCCACTAAAATCACCTATATCAATGAGATTGCCGATCTTTGCGAGAAGGTGGGCGCCGACGTTCATGACGTAGCCAAAGGGATGGGGCTGGACGGCCGCATAGGGCGCAAGTTTCTGCATCCTGGTCCCGGCTATGGCGGTTCGTGTTTCCCCAAGGATACGTTAGCGCTGGTGCGCACTGCTCAGGAAGTGGATGTGTCGCTAGGTATTATTGAGCATGTCGTGGCCGCCAACGATGCGCGCAAGAAACACATGGCTGAACGCATCATCACCGCCTGCGGTGGCGCCGTGGAAAACCTTACCATCGCCGTGCTTGGCCTCACCTTCAAACCTAACACTGACGACATGCGCGATAGCCCTAGCCTTGAGGTCATCCCAGCCCTGCAAGTAGCGGGGGCCACTGTGCGCGCTTTTGACCCCGAAGGCATGGAGGAAGCCAAGGCGCTTCTCGATGATGTGGTTTGGTGCACGGACGCCTATGACGCCGTGAAGGATGCCCATGCCTTGGCCATCATGACCGAATGGAACGAGTTTCGGGCACTTGATCTAGATCGGGTCAAGTCACTATTGCGGGAGCCGGTTTTGGTGGACCTACGCAATGTCTACGATCCAGCGAGAATGAAGGCTGCTGGGTTTGAATATTTCAGCATCGGCCGTCCCGATAGTGCCTTTGGCAACGGCATGTAGGGAAGTCCCCCTTGTCATCTTCCCGCAGTTGCATTTCCCCTCACAGATTTGATCCAACGATTCTGCGCGAATACGATGTGCGCGGAATCGTGGGCGAAACTCTGGGGGTTGATGACGCCCGCGCCCTGGGGCGGGCCTTTGGCACCATAGCGGGAGAATCTGGAAAAACTACGATTTGCGTGGGCTATGATGGACGCACCAGTTCACTGGAATTGGAGTCGGCGATAGTGGAAGGGCTGAGTGAGGCCGGAATGGCGGTAAAACGGATAGGGCGAGGCCCCACACCCATGCTCTATTTTGCTATCCACCATCTGCAAGCTTGTGGCGGTATCATGGTTACTGGCTCCCACAACCCGCCGAATCATAACGGATTCAAGATGATGCTGGGAGGCAAGCCATTCTTCGGCGATGACATTCGGCGTCTTGGTGAAGTGGCGGCGAGGGGCGATTTTGCAGAAAAGACGAAAGGTCAGGAATCGCCGGTGGAAAAAGTTGCTGTGGATGAGCCTTATCTTCACGCCTTGGCTGCGGCTTATGACGGGGTGGCGCGGGGGGCGGAACTCAGGGTGGCATGGGATGCGGGCAATGGTGCTGCCGGCGAGATCATGACGCAGCTGACGCAGCGTCTTGCCGGGACCCATGTGCTGCTCAACGAAACTATAGACGGCAGTTTTCCCAGCCATCACCCCGATCCCACCGTGGTCGAGAACCTTGTGCAGTTGCAGGAGACGGTGCGGCGTGAGAGTTGTGATCTCGGTATTGCTTTTGATGGCGACGGCGACCGCCTTGGTGTAGTGGACGGCGAGGGGGAGATCCTGTGGGGTGATCAGTTCATGGTGGCTTTGGCCGGAGAGGTTCTGGAGGACATGCCTGGTGCCACCATCATCGCTGACGTCAAGGCAAGCCAGGTTCTCTTCGATGAAATCACGCGTATGGGTGGCACGCCGCTCATGGGGCGTACCGGCCATTCTCTGATCAAGGCGCAGATGGCGGAAACTGGCGCGCTGCTGGCGGGCGAGATGAGTGGCCATATCTTCTTCGCTGACCGCTATTTCGGCTATGACGACGCCCTTTACGCAGCGGTACGCCTGCTTCGTGTGGTGGCGCGTACGGGTGAAAGCCTTACCGCCCTGCGCAGGCGTTTGCCAAAAGTGGTGAATACCCCAGAACTGCGGTTCGACTGCGCCGATACACGCAAGTTCACCGTTATCGAAGAGGTGAAGATGCGGCTTGAGGCGGCAGGGGCGGAGGTCAACGACATTGACGGAGTGCGGGTGCTTACGCCCGAAGGTTGGTGGTTGTTGCGGGCTTCCAATACCCAAGCGGCGCTTGTAGCGCGTTGCGAGGCTGGCGATGAGGTGGGGCTGGAACATCTCAAGGCCGACTTGGTGGAACAGTTACGAAAAAGTAGCGTGCAACCGCCGCGATTTTAGTAGCTTTCCAACGCAGACTTATTTGGTCCGCATTAGTTGTCTCTGTAGCCAAGAAAAAAACCAGCCACAGTTCCGTAGCCGGCGGTCTGACAGACGAGTTGTAGGACAGTTTCAGCTTCTTTATTTGCTCGCCGTCTGTTCCTACATCGCTCCTTCTGCGGTCCGGGCAGTAGTGGCTCGACCGCCTGATGGCACGGCCACACAACTAAAATCACCCTTTTTCAGTTCCTCGCAGGCTTTGCGCGCCTTGGTTTCATTGAACCCTATGAGGCGAGCGCGGTAGATCATTCCCGACTCCTTTTTCAACGGCAGGACCACTACTCTGGCGTTTCCCAGCAGGGAGGGCAGACGCTGTGCAGCGCTGCTGGCGGCGAGATGAGCTGGAGCGTAACGTGAAAAAGCCCCTATCTGCACCCCCCAGACCACCTTGCGGACTTTCTTCGCGGGCATCATCTTCGCCGCCTCCATAGCGGTCGTCCGTTGCGCCTCCTCTTCCACTTCTAGAAGGGCCTGTTTTTGGTCATCGCCTGCCTGTTTCATAGCAACGCCGGAGCGGATGGCTCGGAATCCCTTATCCAGGAGTTTTCTCATATGGACGTTGCGGGATTTTGCCGATCGTCCCCCCATAACCACGCCTACCAACCGTTTATCATAGCGCACCGCCGAGGCCGCGAGGTTGAATCCAGAGGCTCGGATATAGCCTGTCTTGATACCGTCGGCCCCGTTATAGGTATCTAGTAGTTTATTGGGGTTCTTGTAGGTTTTGTCATTGTAGGTAAAGGCTTGTATCGCAAAGAAATGATAATATTCCGAGTAATCGGTAATCAGCCCCCGCGCCAACACTGAGAGGTCGCGTGCGGTGGAGAGCTGACGCCGATTAGGTAGGCCCGAAGCGTTGCGAAAAGTGGTGCTTGACATGCCGATTTCCTTGGCCTTGCGTGTCATCATACGGGAGAAATTCGCTTCATCCTCACCGAGGGATTCGGCGATGACGGTGGCTACGTCATTAGCCGATTTTGTTACTAAGGCGAGGATGGCGTCGCGCACGGTGATGGTTGCGCCCTTCTTTAGCCCCAGCTTAGAGGGCGTCTGGCCGCTGGCCCTTTTGGAAACGTGCAACTTCTTGTTGAGGGTGAAACGCCCGTCTTTCAGGGCTTCGAAGACCATGTAGATGGTCATCATTTTGGTTAGTGATGCCGGGTAGTTCCGGGTGTCGGCATTGATCTCGTGAAGAACAATACCGGTATCAGCGTCAACGATAATAGACGCGTATTTTGCCAGAGCCGGATGCGCGGAAAAAAGAATAAAAAGAACAGCTACGACAGCAAAGACCGGGGGAGGAAAATGGAGGAAGGAAACTTTCATCGTGCCATCACTTACCTTGGGTTCCGTGCCTCGCTGTACATTCCTGCGTGAGCCAGTGGTTTTTGTTTTGGCTCAGGACGCCGATTCCCCCCACACATGCATCCTAAGCCATGAATTCTAAAGAAAGAGAGGAATGTCTGTCCACTGGATTAGTGAATATTGGTTAATTGGTCCATAGTTATATGAATATTTCCTTACCAGATCTTAAGAAACTTGAGGTTAGTGTGGGGCAATCTATGGTGCCTTGTAAGCCTTGTCTGGTAATAATTTTTCCCGGGGGTTTTTTCTGCCGCGGGAGAGTCATTATGATATCTTGGGGGATTATTTTTAGGAGACAGCTTTTTGAAAAGCGGGAGACGAGGGGCAGAAATGAACGATCGTGACAGGCATGATGGGTACGACGGGATTCCAGAAACTGGGGTGGTTATCAAGAGCACGTCCAAGTCCAAACTCAAGAAACCTTCCCTCTATAAGGTAATTCTTCTCAATGACGACTACACGCCCATGGAATTCGTGGTCGAGGTTCTGGAATGTTTTTTCAACAAATCCCACGAGGCAGCCATGCAGATCATGCTTAATGTACATCAGAAAGGGGTCGGTATCTGCGGTATCTTTCCTTACGAGATCGCCGAGACCAAGGCCACCCAGGTAATGGATATGGCGCGTCGCCGCCAACACCCCCTGCAATGCACGCTCGAAAAGGAATAAAAAGCCGTGTTGTCGATGAATCTTGAGAGAAGCCTACACCGGGCGTTAGGCCTATCTGGCGAACGCCGCCATGAATACGCCACCCTGGAACACCTGCTTCTGGCTCTCACTGAGGATCAGGACAGCCTTGCGGTGCTGCGCGCCTGCGGGGTGGATGTCGATTGTCTGCGCCAAAACCTAGAAGACTATATCGATAACGAATTGATGGACATTGTCACCAACGAAGAGGAAGAGGCTAAGCCCACAGCCAGTTTCCAACGCGTTCTCCAGCGCGCCGCTATCCATGTACAGTCCTCGGGCCGCGAAAAGGTGACGGGGGCCAATATCTTAGTGGCCATGTTCGCTGAGCGGGAGTCCTACGCTGTTTATTTCCTCCAGGAACAGGACATGACACGGCTCGACGCTGTCAATTATATCTCTCACGGTATCGCCAAAGTACCAAAGCTTTCTGAGACCCGTCATGTGCACGGCGTGGAGGGGGACGAGGATGAAGTAGAAAGCAAGCCAGAGAAAGAGGCCTATGAAGTTTATTGTGTGGATCTCAACGAAAAGGCGAAACAGGGAAAGATAGACCCTCTGATCGGCCGCGACGGGGAGATTGAGCGCACCATCCAGGTGTTGTGCCGGCGCACCAAGAACAACCCGCTTTATGTGGGGGAACCAGGGGTCGGCAAGACGGCGATGGCCGAGGGGTTGGCACGGCGCATCGTCCACGGAAAAGTGCCCGATGTGTTGAGCGACACGAGCATCTACGCTCTCGATATGGGCGTCCTGTTGGCGGGGACGCGCTATCGTGGCGACTTCGAGGAACGGCTAAAGGCTGTGATTGGGGGCCTTGAAGCCCGCGAAAACGCTGTACTATTTATCGATGAAATTCACACTGTGGTGGGAGCTGGCGCCACCAGCGGCGGCTCCATGGATGCTTCCAACCTCTTGAAACCGGCTTTGGCCGGTGGCCAGATGCGCTGTATCGGCTCTACCACCTATAAGGAATACCGCAATCATTTCGAAAAAGATCGCGCCCTGCTGCGCCGTTTTCAGAAGATCGACGTAAATGAGCCGACGGTGGAAGAAGCGGTAGAAATTTTACACGGGCTGAAACCTTATTACGAAAAACACCATAAGGTGCGTTATACCGCCGAGGCTATCCGCACCGCGGTGGAGCTTTCGGACCGCTATGTTGGTGACTGTAAGCTTCCCGATAAGGCCATCGACGTGGTGGACGAAGCCGGTGCGGCACAGATGCTGCGGCCCAAGAGCCGTCGCAAGAAGGTGATTTCGGTCAAGGATATGGAAACTGTGGTGGCCAAAATTGCTCGCATCCCGCCACGCAATGTTTCCACTGACGACAAAGCCGTTCTCAAAACCCTAGCCCGTGATCTCAAGACTATGGTTTTTGGCCAGGACAAGGCTATAGCGGCGCTTTCCAGTGCCGTTAAACTCTCTAGGGCTGGCCTGCGTGAGCCAGAAAAACCGGTGGGCAATTATTTTTTCTCCGGCCCCACTGGGGTCGGTAAAACCGAGGTAGCGAGGCAGCTCGCTCTACAGCTGGGGATTGAACTGATCCGTTTTGACATGTCGGAATACATGGAACGGCACAGCGTCTCGCGCCTGATCGGCGCTCCACCAGGCTATGTGGGATTTGACCAAGGTGGGCTCCTAACCGATGCCGTGGATCAGCACCCTCATTCGGTTCTGCTTCTCGACGAGATCGAAAAGGCCCATCCCGACCTGTTCAATGTGCTGCTGCAAATCATGGATTACGGTAAACTTACCGATCACAGCGGCAAGACTATAGATTTCCGCAATGTGACGCTGATTATGACCACCAATGCCGGGGCTAGTGAACTGGCCAAACCCGCCATCGGCTTCGAGCGGCAGAGCCGGGTTGGTGACGATGAAGAGGCTATTAACCGCATCTTCACTCCGGAATTCCGCAACCGGCTGGATGCTATTATTTCATTCGCGCCGCTTTCCCCTGCTACCATGGGCAAGATTGTGGATAAGTTCGTAATACAGCTTGAAAACCAACTGGCCGACCGCGAGGTGACGATCGCGGTGAACACCCCGGCGCGTGCTTGGCTGGCCGAGCGGGGCTATGATGAGAAGTTCGGGGCGCGGCCACTGGCTCGTATTATCCAGGACTACCTGAAGAGGCCGCTGGCTGAGGAATTGTTGTTTGGTAAGTTGGTCAAGGGCGGCGCTGTGCGGGTCACGGTGGCGGATGAAAAGCTGACCTTCTCGTATCCAAAATACAAGCGTAAGAAGCCTTCACGCCGCGTTGCCGCCGGAGCTGGTAAAGACTGATAAAGAATAGTCTAAGAATTCACCCACTTTATCCCACCTCGAACATGGCGTTGATTTCAACCGCCGCGCCCAGGGGTAACGAAGTGCAGCCCACGGCGAAGCGGGTGTGGCGACCAGTCTTGCCGAATACGTCAACCATCAGGTCCGAGGCGCCGTTAATGACTTTTGGATGATCGGCAAATTCCGGCGTCGCCGCCACGAAGCCACCCATCTTCACGACCTGCTTCACATGGTCAAGATTACCCTCCAGCGCTGCGGCAGCCTGAGCCAATAGGTTGATAGCGCACAGCCGGGCTGCCGCCGCACCCGCCTCAACATCTAGTTCTGCCCCGAGACGACCTGCGTATTTGATGGCGCCGCCTTCCATCGGCAGTTGACCGGAGACGTAAAGGTGCCCGCTCGACAGAAGATAGGGCACGTAATTGGCGACGGGGGCCGCCGCCTGAGGCAGGGTGATACCAAGTTCATCGAGTCTGGTTGTTATGGATTGGTTCATAGGGTCTCCTTCCGTCAGTCAAGAGGTGTGCGCTCGGTCCACATCCGCCACGTCATGTCATCGGCATCCGTCATGGTCCTGGCAAGGCCTAGAAGTTTTAGTGCTACTGCCGTGGTGCCGGTGACAGCGGCCACCGCCGAAGGATGGTCAAGCTCCCCCCTCCACAAAGCCGAAAGGCGGCCTACCTCACGGGGCTCTCTGCGCCAGTCATAAGGTTTGCCTTCGGTGAGTGCCGGCCACTCCTCCTCTCCGTTCACGCCGTTGCAGACCGAGAGCACGCGGCAGGGCTTTTCTGGATTACGCTGAGCCTCGCCACCCCCGCCCTTGAATACCGCTGCTTTTGCCTGGTTCGTGAGCCGAGAAGTGTCGCGGTGAAGGTCGCGGAAGTCAGGATGGAACACACCAGTTATATGCGCGCGCGCGCGCATGGGATTTAAGGCCCGGGCAAAGCTATTCACTGGTGAGCGCAGAGCAAAGAGGGGTTGCAGGACAAAGAGGGCATCCAGATTTGGGGCAATGGTCTCCAGTGGCAGGTAGATAAGAGCGTCACGGGCTAGTCTTGCGGGGGTGTCTTGCAGTGACGCACAGGGAGCAATACCGAGGTGGGCAAGCGCGGCGCGGGTGGTGGGAGCACAGTCCTCATCTTCCATTCCGGCAATGCCGTGCATGGCTACAGTTATGCCGTTCTTAGCCAGCAGAAGGGCCGAAAGCACGAACCACGGAAGTTGTTTATGGCGGTCGGCATAGGAGGGCCAGTCGAGGTCAATGGTTAGTGCGCCACCGGGTAGGGGGGGTAGCATTGCCCGTGCTGCCTCCACGAAGCCCGCTAGTTCTTCGGCCGTTTCGCGGCGGTAGCGCATGAGCATGAGGAAGGCCCCGAGTTGCTCTGGGGCCACTCGGCCATCGAGGATTAGAGTCATAGCTTGCTGCGCTTCGCCTCTGGTTAGTGCCCGGGACTTGCTGGGGCCACGCCCGAGGAGGCGTACGAAGGAGGCGAAGATCGTGCTATCTGATTCCGGGGCGGTCATGATCCCATCATATCCCAAGTCATGGACCAAGCCAGGTTACGACCGTTTTACGGCTAGGGTCAGGCCGTCGGCCACGGGGATCATGGAAAGGGTGATGCGCTCATCCTGGTAGAGGGAGGCGTTAAAGTCACGTCGTGACAGCATGTCGGCGGACGTGTTAGCAGGGTCGGCGGCTTTACCGCCGCACAGCACATTATCCACTACCATGAGCCCGCCTGGGCGTAGCAGTTCTAGAGCCCGTTCGTAATAGGCGGCGTATTCGGTTTTGTCAGCGTCGATGAAAGCGAAATCAAAACTACCCGCCATGCCCTCGGCCAGAAAATTGTCTAAGGTTTCGAGTGCCGGGGCTAAACGCAGGTGGATCTTGTCTTCCACCCCGGCTTCGGTCCAGTAGGTGCGCGCTATGGCCGTCCATTTCTCGTTTACGTCGCAGGCTAAGAGCCGCCCATCCTCAGGCATGGCCAAGGCTACAGCTAGCGCCGAATAGCCTGTGAAGACGCCGACCTCTAGGCACCGCTTTGCACCTGTGAGTTCCACCAACAGAGCCATGAAGGCTCCCTGTTCTGGAGAAATCTGCATCTCTGCCTCGGGCATACGGGCAGTATCGGCGGCGAGCTGTTCGAGCACCGGGTGTTGGCGTACACCCACCGAGAGAAGATAATCGTAAAGGCGGGGGGTGAGGGATAGGGTTTTCCGTGACATGATCTGATTTTTATTCTCAGTTGGGCAGCACCAGCTTGCCTGGGTTCATGATGTTATTGGGGTCAAGCGCGCGCTTGATAGCTCGCATTTGTTCTAGTTCCAGTGGGTCGGCGAGCCGCACCAGTTCGTTGCGCTTGAGCCGCCCGATGCCGTGCTCGGCGCTGATACTGCCACCCATTTCCACCGCCGTGTCATGAACGACCCTGCTGGCCTCTTCCCAACGGGAAAGGAAAGCCTCTCGCCTGACATTCTTTGGCTGGCTCAGATTGAAATGAATGTTGCCGTCACCTACATGACCGAAGGCCACCACCCGCACACCCGGAATAAGCCTAATCACGCGCTTGGTAGCCTGATCCATGAAGGCTGGTATGGCGGCGATGGGCACCGAGATATCGTGCTTGATGCTGGCACCCTCATGTTTTTGGGCCTCGGGCACGCTCTCGCGTAGCTTCCACAGGGCCTGCGCCTGGGTCTCTCCGGCGGCCATAGTAGCGTTATCCACTAACCCATCCTCCAGCGCCGTTCCCAGCAGGGTGTGGAGGGCCTCGGCCAAAGCGGGGTCACGACGTGTAGCAGTGGCCTCACAGAGCACATAAAAGGAGTGAGGCGCGGCCAGCGGGTCGCGGGTGCCGGGAATATGGGCGCATACGAATTCCAGCGCGATGCGTGGCATCAACTCGAAGGCAGTGACGGCGTCATCCAGCGTTTCCCTAGCTCGGGCGAAGAAGTCAAGCGCAGCTTGCAGGGTGGAAATGCCAGCAAAGACTGTGTGCCGTTCCACAGGTGGGGAAAAAAGTTTAAGTACCCCCGAAGTTATGATCCCCAGCGTGCCCTCCGAGCCGATGAGGAGTTGTTTGAGGTCATAGCCAGTGTTGTCTTTGCGCAGGGATTTTAGGCTGTCATAGATCCGCCCGTCGGGTAGCACTGCCTCGATTCCCAGTACCAGTTCGCGCATATGGCCGTAACGCAGCACCGCGTTGCCACCCGCATTGGTGGCTATATTGCCGCCGATCTGGCAGCTTCCCTGGGAGCCTAGCGAGAGCGGGAAGTAACGCCCGGCGTTGCGAGCGGCTCCCTGTACAGCTTCCAGGATACATCCTGCCCCCACGGTCATGGTATCGTTCACCGTATCCACCTCATAGATACGGTTTATGCGCGAAAGGCAAAACAGGATCTCCCCGCCGTGTTCGAAAGGAACCGAGCCACCCACCCGACCAGTATTACCGCCTTGAGGCACTATGGGCACGCGGGACTCTGCACACAGGCGCACGCAGACTGCCACCTCATCCACATTGGCCGGGCGCAGCAGGAGGGGACTTTTGCCGTGGTATAGGCCGCGTTCATCAACCAGATGAGGAGCCATGTCTTGAGGGTCGTCGCTCCAGCCCTTTTTGCCAACAGCGTTCTTCAGGGCGTGAAGAAGCTCCGGTGTCGGAGTTTTGTGGGGGGCAGGAGGAAACACGTTCATGAAGACGGTTCTTCGGGATTCACGGCAGGGTTGGCGGCGCGGTGCAAGCGGTCGTTGATAGCGAGACCGAGGCCTATCTCGGGAACTGTCATGACGGCAATGGCTGTATGGGCGGGGCTGTCCAACTCGCGCAGCATGGCAAATAGATTGGCCGCCGCTTCAGTAAGGTTGCTGTCCGGCGAGAGATTTAGCTCCGTGGCCGCGCCGGTAATAGTGTGCGGCCCGAAGGAAAGCAAAGCTTCTCCGGAATTGACGCCAACCGCATCAAGACGCAGGGGCCTCCTCGGTGCGTAGTGCTGCAGGAGACGGCCAGGCGATTCGGGCGTGGTATCGGCTCCCCTGTCCATATGAGGAAAGTGACCGATAACAGCTTCTACCTCTTCTGCCGTGACGCCGCCGGGGCGCAACAGGAGGGGTGTTTCGCCGGTAAGGCTGATTACCGTGGATTCAAGGCCGATAGTGCAAGGGCCACCATCGATGATGAGGGAAACAAAATCACCCAGCGACTCGGCTACGTGGGAAGCGGTGGTAGGACTGACCGCACCGGAGGGATTGGCGCTGGGAGCGGCTACGGGGCGGGCAAAGGCGGTGAGCAGGTCTAGCGCCACCCCGTGGGCGGGCACACGTAAGGCTAGACTGTCAGTCCCAGCACTGGCCAGCAGCGAAACCTGGCAGTCGGCACGGCGAGGCAGAACTATGGTTAACGCTCCAGGCCAGAAGGCGTTGGCTAGTTTTCCCGCGCGCTCATCGAATACCACGAGAGCTTCTGCGGCTTTTGTGTTGGCTACATGAACGATGAGCGGGTTGAAGCGGGGCCGACCTTTGGCCTTGAAGATAGCGGCAACGGCGTCATTTGAGGCAGCGTCGCCACCCAGTCCATAGACAGTCTCAGTGGGAAAGGCTACCAGTTCACCCGCATCTAGCGCCTTTGCCGCGCGCGCGATTTTTGCTCTGTCGGGGGTAACGGGGGACAGGGACGTGGAGACGGCATTGCGGTGTGGCGACATGGGGCCTTCCGTAGCGGTGGTTGAAATGAAACGCAAGTCTAGCGCATCCCGACGCCGGGTTATAAGGCAAGACCGGTATTCTAGAAACTGATAGTGATTTTCATATCACTAGGAATTTAGCGCGCCGTAGGCGATGAAATGGGGGTTTTCCAGTTTTTCCTTGCCGTAGAGAAGGAGTTCTCCGGCGGTAGTTTCCACCCGGCCACCTGCGGCCATGAGCACCGCCTGGCCGGCAGCTGTATCCCACTCCATAGTACGGCCGAAACGGGGGTATATATCGGCCTCGCCTGCCGCTACAAGACAGAACTTAAGCGAGCTCCCGGTCTGGCTGGTGGATGCTACCTCAAGGCTTCTGAGAAAAACGTCTAGTTCTTCGCTTGCTCCGTGGGAGCGGCTGGCCACCACTACCACTCCATCAGCGGGGACGGGGCGGGTGGCAATGGGGTTGGTTTTGCCCTCTTCAAGGCAGCATGCGCCTTTATCCTCGGCGCCGTAAAAAGTACGGCCTATGACTGGAGCGTGGACTACACCCAGCACGGGATTGTTATTCATGACTAGCGCAATATTGACGGTAAATTCACCGTTGCGGCTGATGAATTCCTTGGTGCCATCTAGTGGGTCTACCAACCAAAAGACGCCCCGCGAGATGTCGGGTATGGTTCCGGCTGCTACTGATTCTTCTGCCACCACGGGAACGTCTGGAGTGAGTGTTTTTAGTGCGGCGAGGATATGTTTTTCAGCGGCTTCGTCGGCTAGGGTGACGGGGGAGGAGTCGTCCTTAGTTTTGACCACCACCGGACGGGAATAGATGTCCGTGATGATGTCGCCTGCGGCGAGGGCGATGGAAACGATTTTGTTAAGCAGGTGGTCGGTAATCATGCCAGCCCTTTCGTGGGGGGCATGGTGCCGGCGCACGGATTCGAACCGCGGACCTGAGGTTTACAAAACCCCTGCTCTACCAACTGAGCTACGCCGGCTCCCAGTAAAGACGGAACGTGAAGGTGTAAGATAGTGGAAACCACAGGATAATAAAGATTATTGCGAGCCTCTCTACAAGGCCCGACCGGCATGTCCCCTCCGCCTATGGTCGGGTGGTGTTGAGGGCGTCATTTTTACCCATCCAGCGCCGGCGTAGTTGCCAGGCGCAGCCCCCGCCAGCCAGCGACAGCGCCGCCATGGCAAAGAAAACGTCACCACCGCCTGTGGCCTCGAAGATGCGCCCCGACAGGATCACTCCAAGGCCCAACAGGCCACCCATAGCAGTAGAAGAATAAAGACCCTGGGCGGTGGCTGAACACCCTGGCGGCGCAGCTCTGGCGATGAAATGCATGGCCGCGAGGTGAGTGGCACCGAAGGTGAGCGCGTGCATGGTCTGTACTGGGAATAACAAAAGCGGATTGGCGGTAGCGCCGATCACACCCCAACGCAGCACTCCGGCCCCTGCTGCGATCACGAGAAGAGTAGTGGGCGTAACCCGAGCCATGACGGCACGGCTGAAGGCGAATAACAGAACTTCAGCCATGACCCCGGTGGCCCACAGTCCACCGATCACGTCGTCGGCGAAACCGGCATCACGCCAGAGTAGGGTAGCAAAGCCGTAATAGGCGCTGTGGCTGGCCTGGATCATCCCAGCGGCGGCGAGGAAAAGCAGAAATACAGGCTGCCGGAGAATCTGCCGTAGGGGTGCCTCTGGTGTGTGTGGCTTTCCACTGCTTGCCACGGTCTCCGGGTTTGGAAGCTGAAGTGCGGCGAAGAAGGTCAGAGCAACCCCGCCTAGAACCAACCACAGCACCGCTTCCACTGGCAGGTTTACAAGCACAATACCGCCACCACCGCTGGCAAGGATGAAGGTAAGTGACCCCCATAACCGGATGCGTCCGTAATCTAGTTTATGGGTATAGCTAGTAATCATGGTCAGGTTCTCGCCAAGGGGCATGAGGGCTGCAAACATGGAAAAGGTGACTAGGGTTACGCACAGAAGCGGCCAGAACCCCTGCACCCAGTGGAACAACGAAAACCCCACTAAGGCCCCTAGCGCCAAAATGGCGAGCAGACGGCGTTTTTCCGGACGGCGGTCGGAGAAATGGGCGAAAAAGGGATTGGTCAGCACTTTCATCCACAATCCCGCCCCCAACAACAGGCCAATCTCTTCGGCGCTCATCCCTCGCGTTTCCTTCAGCCACAGAGGCCAGAAGGGCATGAGTACGCCCACCACCAGAAAGACAGCGGCGTAGAACATGGCAAGACGGAAGGAAAGCGCCAGGCGTGGTGACAGGAAGGCGGTGAAAATCATGCGCGTCTGTTATGTTCGTAAAGGGCGATGGCGGCAGCGTTGGAAACATTGAGGCTGTCCATCCCGCTTTTCAGGGAGATGCGCGCCGTCAGGTCGCAGCTTTCATGCACAAGGCGTCGCAAACCGCGCCCCTCTGCCCCTAGGACCATGGCAGTCAACCCCTTCATAGGAGTGTCGGAAAGGCTCCGCTCGGCATAGGCATCAAGGCCCACGCACCAGAAACCGCAGTCTTTAAGTTTCCTCATGGCGTGAGACAGGTTTTTCACCCGCACCAGTGGTATTTGCTCCAGTGCCCCGCTGGCAGCCTTGGCCAGAGAAGCCGTAGCTTTCGGGGCGTGGTGCTCGGTGATGATCACGGCCAGGGCGCCAAAAGCCGCCGCCGAACGTAGCACTGCCCCTACGTTATGGGGATCGCTCACCTGGTCGAGCACCACGGCCACACCGTTCACGGCTGCCTGCGCTACGCAGCAAAGTTTTGCCAGCGAGGTTTCCGGCAACGGATCGGTTTGTAGGGCAATTCCCTGATGCACTGCGCCTTCGGGCAGGATAGTAGAAATTTTTATCCGCGTAGCCTCCTCTACACTGTCAATCCTATCCAATTTGACCATCAATTCGTCGATTTGCTGTCCCGTGGCGCGGCGGGTCTCTGGCGTGACCACAAGTCGATGACAGCATCGTTTCGGATTAGCTAATGCCGCTAGCACCGCGTGAACACCGTAAAGCCACAGGACTCCACTGCTTTTATTCCGTTTGCGCGAGTTGGAACGACGTCTGGAAGGCGTTTTTTTAGGGTGCGGTTTCTGGTGCTTGTGCCTCATGAAAATAGGTCCTAATATAGACGTGTTGGGACTGCAAGTTGCGTGGGCCGGAATTCATCCGGGGCGGACCGTTTGGTTTGCCCTTTTTTTGCACTTTTTGGCGTTGACATCGCTCTGGAAATCACCATAGTTCTCAATCCGTTGTGCCGATTTACCCTCGGCGTGGAGGGGTGGCCGAGTGGTTAAAGGCAGCAGACTGTAAATCTGCCGACGTACGTCTACGTAGGTTCGAATCCTACCCCCTCCACCATTCATGTCGAGGGGGTGTTTTGGGGATGGGGCGATTAAGGACCAGAATAGCAACAGAAACCCAGCCACAGCGGGTGTAGCTCAGTGGTAGAGCCCCAGCCTTCCAAGCTGGTTACGTGGGTTCGATCCCCATCACCCGCTCCAAGTTGAAGATGCTGCTTTCGCGGGTAGACATTTGAAAAGTGGCCTAATTTTTTGAGATTGTTTGAGGGACAAAACCCATGGCGAAGGAAAAGTTTGAGCGGACGAAACCACATTGCAACATTGGCACCATTGGCCATGTTGACCACGGTAAGACGACGCTGACGGCGGCGATCACAAAGGTGCTATCTGAATCTGGTGGAGCCGAGTTCACGGCCTTTGACCAGATTGACAAAGCCCCCGAGGAGAAGGAGCGCGGTATCACCATTGCTACGGCCCATGTGGAATATGAGACGGAGAATCGTCACTATGCCCATGTGGACTGTCCGGGTCATGCCGACTATGTGAAGAACATGATCACGGGTGCGGCGCAGATGGACGGTGGTGTTTTGGTTGTTTCGGCTGCTGACGGTCCCATGCCGCAGACCCGGGAGCATATTCTTTTAGCGCGGCAGGTGGGTGTTCCGGCCATTGTGGTCTACATGAATAAGGTAGATCAGGTAGACGATCCGGAACTGCTGGAACTGGTGGAGCTTGAACTTCGTGAACTGCTGAATTCCTATGATTTCCCTGGTGATGACATTCCCATTATCAAGGGTTCGGCACTGGCTGCGCTGGAAGGCGGAGACAAGGCCACGGGTGCAGATTCCATCGTGGAGTTGATGAAGGCGGTGGACGAATATATTCCACAGCCCGAGCGCCCCAAGGACCAGCCCTTCCTGATGCCTATCGAAGATGTGTTCTCTATCTCTGGTCGCGGTACGGTTGTGACCGGACGCGTAGAGAGCGGTGTGGTAAACGTTAACGACGAAGTAGAAATCGTAGGTCTGAAAGAGACCCAGAAGACGGTTTGCACGGGCGTTGAGATGTTCCGCAAGCTTCTTGATCAGGGCGAGGCGGGAGATAACATCGGGGCGCTTCTTCGCGGCACCAAGCGTGAGGAGGTGGAACGAGGACAGGTTCTGGCGGCCCCAGGTTCGATCACGCCGCACACCAAGTTCAAGGCAGAGGTCTACGTCCTGAACAAGGACGAAGGCGGGCGCCATACACCTTTCTTCGGCAACTACCGTCCCCAGTTTTACTTCCGTACC
>JASLYJ010000009.1:24614-56720 GCA_030739855.1 Alphaproteobacteria bacterium
CCACAGATGTTACGGGGACCATTGAACTGCCCAAGGACACAGAAATGGTTATGCCTGGTGACAATGTGACCATAACTGTGGAACTCATCGTTCCTATCGCTATGGATAAAGGCCTGCGTTTCGCCGTTCGCGAAGGTGGACGTACTGTGGGCTCCGGCGTCGTCGCAGATATCATCGAGTAAGGCTGAACAGAGAGATTGTAAGGAACCGGATTAATGGAAAGCCAGAACATCCGCATACGGCTTAAAGCATTCGATCACCGCGTACTCGACATCTCGACTGTGGAGATTGTGAACACCGCCAAGCGGACCGGTGCTCAAGTGCGGGGACCGATTCCGCTACCGACACGCATAGAAAAGTTCACAGTCCTGCGTTCGCCCCATATCGACAAGAAATCACGTGAACAGTTTGAGATTCGCACTCACAAACGGCTTCTCGACATTATCGATCCGACACCACAGACCGTTGACGCACTGATGAAACTCGACCTCGCCTCTGGCGTGGATGTGGAAATCAAGCTTTAAGGGGGGCTGACATGCGTTCAGGACTTATCGTACGTAAACTGGGTATGTCACGCGTCTTTGATTCTGGTGTTCATGTGCCTGTCACCGTGCTCCAAGTAGATGATTGCCAGGTGGTGTCCGTCTGCACGGAAGAAAAGAATGGCTATTCGGCGGTTCAGGTTGGTGCGGGAACAGCCAAGGTCAAGAACGTAGGCAAGGCTATGCGCGGTCATTATGCCAAGGCCAAGGTGACGCCTAAACACCGGCTGGTTGAGTTCCGTGTTGGCCCCGACGCTCTTCTCGACGTAGGGACGGCGTTTTCTGCCGACTACTTCACCCCTGGCCAGTATGTTGACGTCCGCGGAGTTTCTATTGGTAAGGGTTTTGCCGGCAGTATGAAACGCCACAATTTTGCTGGTTTGCGCGCTAGCCACGGCGTTTCTGTCTCCCACCGTGCCCATGGTTCTACTGGCCAGTGCCAGGATCCGGGCCGTGTGTTCAAAGGGAAGAAGATGGCCGGTCACATGGGTGCAAAACAAGTCACGGTACAGAACCTGAAAGTGGTGGCTACCGATGCCGGGCGCGGCCTGATTATGGTCAAGGGCGCAGTTCCCGGCGCCAAGAGCGGCTATCTGAAGATCTTTGATGCTGAAAAGAAGCCGACTTTTGACCCCGAGGTGGCGGCGAAAAAGGCCGAAGAGGTGATCGAGGACCAGGGCCCCACCAAAAAAGAACTGGCTCAACAGGCCAAGGCCAAAATCAAAGCTGAAGAAGAATCTACCAAGGATGCCTCTGAGGACGAAGCCCCAGAAAAAGCCGCTCCTGAGAATACGGCCGAAGAACCCAAAGAAGGTGAGTCCGAAAACAAGGACGAAAACGAATGAAAGTTTCGGTGAAAAATCTCGACAACAAAGATGTGGGTAACATCGATCTCGACAATGCCGTGTTTGGCGTCGAGTTCCGTTCCGATATCCTCTCCCGCATGGTCAACTGGCAGCTCGCCAAGCGGCGCGCCGGCACCCATAAGACCCGTGGTATCAGTGAAATCCGTGGCACCACGGCTAAGCCATGGCGTCAAAAGGGGAGCGGGCGCGCCCGTTCAGGAAGCATCCGTTCCCCCCAGTTCCGTGGTGGTGCGGTGATTTTTGGTCCGATGGTACGTTGCCATAACCATAAACTACCCAAGAAGGTGCGCAAGCTAGCCATGAAGACGGCCCTGTCGGCGAAGCAGGCCGAGGGCAAGCTGATAGTTCTAGATTCCACCAAGTTAGCCAAGCCTAAGACCTCGGATCTCATCAAGCATCTCACAAAGTTTGGTCTCGGCAGAGCTCTTGTTATTGACGGGGTGGAAGTGAATGAGAATTTCAGCCGTGCGGCGGCCAATCTCCGGGGCATTGACGTGCTCCCTCACCAGGGTATCAACGTCTACGACATCCTGCGCTGCGACACACTGGTTCTGACCAGGGACGCGGTGAGCTATCTCCAGGAGCGCCTGAAATGAGCCGCGCTGTCAAAACCGTGAGCCGCGAGCGTATGTACAACATCGTGCGCCGCCCTGTGATTACCGAAAAAGCGACACGGGGCTCAGAGCACAACCAGGTCACGTTCGAGGTTGCGCTGGACGCATCTAAGCCAGAAATCAGACAGGCTGTGGAAAACTTGTTTGACGTCAAAGTGACAAGCGTCAATACCCTGCGCGTGAAGGGCAAGGAAAAGCGCTTCAAGGGGCGTCTTGGGCGCCGTAGTGACTACAAGAAAGCAATCGTGACGCTGGGCGAGGGTCAGCACATCGATGTAACTGCCGGGGTCTAAGACATGGCGCTGAAAACACATAAACCGACAACGCCGTCACGGCGCGGACTGGTCCTGGTGGACCGCTCCCGCCTGTGGAAGGGCAGGCCTGAGAAGACTCTCATTGAAGGCAAGTCGCAAAAGGGTGGGCGCAACAATACCGGACGCATCACCATGCGGCACAAGGGCGGCGGGCACAAACGCATCTATCGCCGCATTGACTTTAAACGCGCCAAGCTCGACGTGCCAGCCACGGTGGAGCGGATCGAATACGATCCCAACCGCACCGCCTATATCGCCCTCATCATATATGACGACGGTGAAAAGGCCTATATCCTCGCACCGCAAAGGCTGGAGCCCGGCGACAAGGTGGTTGCCTCCGATAAGGCTGATGTCAAGCCGGGAAATGCCATGCCCATGAAAAATATTCCCGTTGGTACCATTATTCATAATGTTGAGATGAAACCGGGTAGGGGTGGCCAGATCGCCCGTTCGGCTGGCACCTATGTCCAACTGGTGGGGCGTGATGCTGGCTATGCCCAGCTCAAACTAATGTCAGGGGAAATGCGTCGTGTACGAGCCGAATGCATGGCTACCATCGGTGCCATTTCAAACTCCGATCAGAAGAACATCAATCTCGGCAAGGCCGGGCGTAACCGTTGGCTGGGCCGTCGCCCGACGGTGCGTGGTGTAGCCATGAATCCCATCGATCATCCCCATGGCGGTGGCGAAGGTCGCACGTCCGGTGGCCGACATCCTGTAACACCCTGGGGAAAGCCCACCAAGGGCAAGAAAACCCGTGGCAACAAGGCAACGGATAAATATATCGTCCGTCGTCGCCGCAAGTAGCGTAGGAGAGAGAACCCTTGTCTCGTTCCGTTTGGAAAGGTCCTTTTGTTGATGGCTATCTCCTGAAGAAAGCCGAGGCCGCCCATAGCTCAGGCCGCAAGGAGGTTATCAAAACGTGGTCACGCCGGTCTACTATCCTGCCACAGTTCGTAGGACTGACCTTTGGTGTCTACAACGGCCGCAAATTCATTCCTGTCCTGGTGTCGGAAAATATGGTGGGTCATAAATTCGGGGAATTTGCCCCTACCCGAACCTATTACGGCCATCAGGCTGATAGAAAAGCGACGAGAGATCCAATTATCGAGGTTAAGAAATAGGCATGGGTAAGAAAGCAGCCACGCGTCGCTACGCGGATAACGAGGCCATGGCTATGGCCAAGGCCTTGCGCACCAGCCCCCAGAAGCTCAATCTGGTGGTAGGGCTAATCCGTGGTCGCGACGTGGGTTCCGCTATGATGCATCTGAACTTCTGCCGTCGCCGCATCGCCGGTGAGGTGCGCAAGGTTTTGGAATCAGCTATCGCCAATGCGGAGAATAATCATCAACTCGATGTGGATCGGCTCTATGTGAGAGAGGCTACGGTGGGCCGCAGCTTCGTCATGCGACGCTGGCGTGCCCGCGCCCGTGGCCGGGTGGCGCACATTAGGAAACCGTTCAGCCGACTGACCATTGTGGTCCGTGAGAAAGAGGAGAGCGCCTAATGGGTCAGAAGGTCAATCCCATCAGCTTTCGGTTGGGAATCAACCGCACCTGGGATTCCCGCTGGTATGCCGAGAATCAGTATGGCGACCTCTTGCAGGAGGATCTGCGCTTGCGCGCTTATCTAGAAAAACGCTTGGCCCAGGCCAGCGTCTCACGCATCGTCATCGAAAGGCCCGCCAAGCGCGCCCGCATTAGCATCCACACGGCACGCCCTGGCGTGGTAATCGGCAGGAAAGGTGCTGAAATCGAACAACTGCGCCGGGATATTGCCAAGATGACAAGCGACGAGGTGCACCTCAACATCATCGAGATTCGCAAGCCGGAAATCGACGCCAAGCTCATTGCCGATAATATTGCTCAACAGCTGGTGCGTCGCATTGCTTTTCGCCGTGCTATGAAACGCGCCGTGCAGTCAGCTATGCGTCTTGGCGCGGAAGGTATTCGTATCAATGTTGGAGGTCGCCTCGGCGGTAACGAAATCGCCAGAATGGAATGGTATCGTGAGGGCCGTGTGCCGCTGCATACCCTGCGCGCTGACATCGATTACGGTACTTCCACGGCATTCACCACCTATGGCACCTGCGGTATCAAGGTCTGGGTGTTCAAGGGTGAGATTCTCGAATACGACCCCATGGCCCAGAGCAAGCGGGCAGATGAAGAATTACTCGGTCGCTAGGGGGAAGGCAACAGATGCTCAGTCCGAAACGAACAAAATTCCGCAAGGCCCACAAGGGCCGCATTCACGGCACAGCCAAGGGTGGCACCCAACTCAACTTCGGTAAATATGGGCTGAAAGCCATGTCTCCAGCACGTATTACTGCGCGCCAGATTGAGGCTGCACGTCGTGCCATGACTCGCCATATGCAGCGCACCGGCCGCGTGTGGATCCGTATTTTCCCAAACGTACCGGTGTCTACCAAGCCGGCCGAAGTGCGCCAGGGTAAGGGCAAGGGGACACCAGAATACTGGGCTTGTCGTGTGGCACCAGGACGCATTCTATTTGAGGCAGACGGTGTATCGCGCGATCTCGCAGAGAGTGCTTTTGCACTGGCTGCGGCCAAGCTTCCCATCTCCACCCGTTTCGTTACCCGTTTGGGAGAGGGGGACTAGATCATGTCCGTTGCAGATTATCGTGCCATGAGCACAGACGAACTTGGAGCTAAGCTTGTAGAACTGAAAAAGGAATCGTTCAATCTGCGTTTCCAGGCGGCCGGTGGCCAGCTGGAGAACACTTCGCGGGTGCGCGTGGTGCGGCGCGATATTGCACGAATCAAAACAGTGTTGGGCGAGGTCCAGCGCACTGCCACACAGGAGAAGAAGTAATGTCAAAGCGTGTTCTACAGGGAACTGTGGTTAGTGACGGCGGAGACAAGACCGTGGTGGTGCGCGTGGAGCGGCGTTTCATGCATCCCCTCTACAAGAAATACATCACCAAATCGAAGAAATACGCTGCCCATGATGAGGCCAACGCTTGTAAGACCGGTGACAACGTGAAGATCAGAGAATGTCGTCCCATTTCCAAGCACAAGTGTTGGGAGGTTCTGGGCGCGGCGGTGGAAGGAGCTGGAGCAAAGGAATAAATCATGATCCAGATGCAAACAAATCTGGAGGTTGCTGACAACTCCGGTGCCCGCAAGGTGCAGTGTATCAAGGTGCTGGGTGGGTCCAAGCGCAGGACCGCGTCGCTGGGCGACATTATCGTGGTCACTGTGAAGGAAGTAATCCCACGTGGCCGCGTCAAGAAAGGTGAGATTCACCGGGCCGTGATCGTGCGTACCGCCAAGGGCGTGAAACGTCCCGACGGTTCGGTAATCCGTTTCGACCACAATGCGGCGGTGCTTATCGATTCCCAGGGAGAGCCTGTGGGCACGCGTATCTTTGGTCCCGTTACTCGCGAACTGCGTGCCAAAAGATTCATGAAAATCATTTCCCTTGCCCCGGAGGTTTTATGATGTCCAAGGCAGGGAAAATAAAGATCAAAAAAGGTGACGAAGTGGTGGTTATCGTTGGCCGTGACAGGGGCAAGAAGGGCAATGTGCTGCGCGTCATCCCTTCCGAGAGGCGTCTCATCGTTCAGGGTATCAACATGGTCAAGCATCATACTCGCGCCTCGGCAGCTTCGACTGCTGGTATCGTCGATAAGGAGTCGCCGATCCATGTCTCCAACGTGGCCGTGGTTGACCCCAAAACCGGAAAGTCCAGCCGTGTTGGCATCAAGACCATCAAGGACGGTACTAGGATGCGCTATGCCCGGGCTTCTGGTGAGATTATCGATGGATAAGCGTGAAATGACCCGTCTACAGGATCACTACGAGAACGTACTGAAAGCAGAACTGATCTCCCAGTTCGGCTACAAGAACGCCATGGGGTCGCCGCGTCTTGAGAAGATCGTTGTCAATATGGGCGTGGGCGAGGCCACCGATGATTCTAAAAAGATTGAAACCTCCGTCGCCGACATGACTCTGATTACTGGGCAGAAGCCCATTGTCACCAAGGCCAAGCGTTCGGTAGCCAACTTCAAGACGCGCGAAGGGATGAGTATTGGCTGCAAGGTGACTCTGCGCCGTGGCCGTATGTATGAATTTCTTGACCGCCTTATCAACATCGCTCTGCCGCGGGTTCGCGATTTCCGCGGTGTTTCCGACAGAAGCTTCGACGGACGTGGTAATTACGCGTTGGGCCTGAAGGAACAGATCGTTTTTCCGGAAATCGATTACGACAAGGTAGACAAGATCAGGGGGCTCGACGTGGTGATTGTTACTACCGCTAAGACCGACGAGGAGGCTCGGGCGCTCCTTAAGGGGTTCAACATGCCATTTCAATCTAGGGACGAGGAGTAGAAACTTATGGCGAAACGAAGCGCTATTGAGCGAGGCAAAAAGTGCGAACGTTTGGCAAAGAAATTCGCCACTCGGAGAGCGCACCTAAAAGCAATGGCTAGAGACGAGTCCTTGGCCCCTGAGGAACGCTTTAACGCCCGGCTTAAACTGGCGGAACTCCCCCGTAGTTCGTCGCCAGTGCGGCAGCGTAACCGCTGCACACTGACGGGGCGTTCCCGCGGTGTCTACCGCAAATTCAAGCTTTCACGAATTTCCCTGCGCGATCTGGCTTCCACCGGCCAGATACCGGGCATGGTCAAGTCGAGTTGGTAAGGGAGAAGACGATATGACAATGTCAGATCCTTTAGCGGATTTAATGACACGCATCAGAAATGGTCAGCAGGCGCACAAGTTAACAATCCTAAGCCCAGTGTCGAAGCTGCGCGGCAATGTTCTTGAGGTGCTTAAAAATGAAGGTTATATCCGCGGTTACGAAACCCGCGAAGATAGCGAGTCCGAGAAGAAATCCTTCCACATTGAGCTTAAATACTATGATGGCAAACCAGTGATTCACGAAATATCGCGGATTTCACGTCCCGGGCGTCGGGTCTATTCGAAAATCAAAGATTTACCCAGCTACTATGGAGGGCTTGGGATTGCTATTCTTTCCACGCCTCGTGGTGTGATGTCGGATGAACAAGCGCGCCAGGCCAACGTTGGTGGTGAAATTCTGTGCCGAGTATTTTAGAGGTGAAGCCATGTCACGAGTAGGAATGAATCCGGTCCCCGTTCCTGATGGGGTAAGCGTGAATATCGCCAATGGCGAGATCACGGCCAAGGGTAAACTTGGCGAGCTTTCCTACCGATTCATCAAGGACGTGGACGTGGCTATGGAAGATGGCCTTATCACGGTTACGCCAAAGAGCGAATCGAAGCGGACACTCACCATGTGGGGCACCACAAGAAGCCGGATTTTCAATCTGGTTAAGGGCGTGGATGAGGGCTTTTCGGTCAATCTGGAGATAATCGGTGTTGGCTACCGCGCAGCAGTGGAAGGCAAGAATCTAGTCCTCCAGCTAGGCTATAGCCACAACATTGACTTTCCCATTCCAGAGGGCATCACCATCAAATGCCCTAAACCCGTTGAAATAGCGGTGTCTGGCACCGACAAGCAACAAGTGGGTCAGGTGGCGGCGAACATACGCTCCTTCCGCAAGCCGGAACCCTATAAGGGCAAGGGTATCAAATATGTGGATGAGTATATCATGCGCAAGGAAGGTAAGAAAAAATAGGATCATAATATGCTAACCTCAAAAGAACTTTTCACCCGCCGAAAAAAACGCACGCGGACTAATATTGTCAAATCTTCCGGCGGGAGACCGCGCCTTTCCGTCTTTCGCTCGGGAAAGCATATCTATGCCCAGGTGATTGACGACGAAAAGGGTGCGACCTTGGCCACGGCTTCCTCTGTAGACAAGTCCCTGCGCGGGAAGCTGAAGAAAGGTGGAAATTCCGGCGCCGCCAAGGCCGTGGGCGAGCTGGTGGCGGAACGCGCTCTTGCTGCGGGCGTCTCCGAAGTAATTTTCGACCGTGGCGGTTACCATTATCATGGAAGGGTCAAGGCTCTTGCGGATTCTGCCCGCAAAGGCGGCCTTTCATTTTAGGTAGATCAAAGATGGTAGATTTGAAGGAAAACAAACTTAATAAGAGCCCCCGCCAGCACAGGAGAAACACCTCTCATGGTGAGCGTGAAGAAAGCGAATTCATTGAGAAACTGGTGAGTCTCAACCGTGTTGCCAAGGTGGTCAAAGGTGGCCGCCGCTTCGCCTTTGGTGCTCTGGTTGTGGTGGGCGATGGCGATGGCCGTGTTGGTTTCGGCTCAGGCAAGGCGCGTGAGGTACCGGAGGCCATTCGCAAAGCCACCGAGGAAGCCAAGGGTGCCATGGTCCGCATTTCCATACGTGAAAGTCGCACCCTGCATCACGACATCAGTGGCCACCACGACGCTGGCCGGGTTTACATACGCACCGCGCCACCGGGCACGGGAATCATCGCCGGAGGTCCTATGCGCGCCGTGTTCGAAGCGCTGGGTTTGCGCGACGTGGTGGCTAAGTCTATGGGATCATCTAATCCATACAACATAGTAAGAGCTACTTTTGATGGCCTGTCACGGATTCTTTCTCCCCGTGCCGTGGCTTCTAAGCGTGGTAAGAAAGTGAGAAAAATCGTCAGCCGCCGTAAATCTGGTGAGGATTCTGCTGAGGTGTCTAACGGAATTCAGGAATAGACGTTATGGCCGACAAGAAACCAGGAACTCTCAGAGTGACTCAGATCGGTAGCCCTATCGGCCACCCCAAGGACCTGCGTGCAACCCTGATCGGGATGGGCCTGAACAAGATGAACCGCACCCGTGAACTGGAAGACACCCCCGCTGTGCGCGGTATGATCGAAAAAGTGCACCACTTGGTGAGTGTGAAAATGTCCTAGGTCCTGCGTCACGGGACGGCGTGGATAAACAGGTTTTGGTGAGAAACTGGTTGATCATGAAACTGAATAAAATAAAAGACAATCCGGGCGCGCGCCGCTCCGCCACGCGGGTCGGGCGGGGTCCAGGTTCCGGCAAGGGAAGGACCTGCGGTAGCGGTATGAAGGGCCAAAAGTCCCGTTCCGGTGTTGCTCTTAAGGGTTTCGAGGGCGGCCAGATGCCCCTGCACCGTCGTTTGCCCAAGCACGGTTTCACCAACATCTTCCGCAAACGCTACCAGGAAGTGACAATTGCCCGCTTACAACAGGCCATTGACTCTGGAAAGATCGACCCCAAAAAGGAGATCATGGCGGAGACGTTTAGGGATTCTGGCGTGGTGCGACGTTTACGTGACGGCGTACGACTTCTTGGCGGCGGCGAATTGAAGGCCAAGGTCACGGTCCATGTGGCTGGAGCCACAAAGGGTGCAGTGGCAGCGGTGGAAAAAGCTGGTGGCAAGGTTGTGGTCGTTGTCCAGTCTCGATCAGAGGATGCGGAAGCTAAGGCTGCTAAGACGGCCGCGAAGAAGGCCGCGAAGAAGGCCGCGAAGAAGGCCGCGAAGGACACCAAGGCACCCGGCAAGAAAAAGGCATCCAAGGAAAGCAAAGATGCTGGCGATGAAAAGCTGGCTGAGAAAAAGCCCCAGCCCGGGGCAGAAGCTGAATCTCCCCTCGAGTCGAAAGCCTTGCCTGCTCCTGAAGAGGTTTCTGAGGCGTCTGACGGTAGTAGTGGCGAGAGCTGATGGCTTCGGTCGCCGAACAACTGGCTGCCAATATCAATTTTGGCGCCTTTGCCAAAGCAACGGAACTGAAAAAGCGCATCTGGTTTACTTTAGGCGCGCTGATTGTCTACCGTCTCGGCACCTATATTCCTACGCCCGGCATTGATCCTGAGGCTTTGAAAGAGATCTTTTCCCAGCAGGCCGGGGGTATTCTCGGAATGTTCGATATGTTCGCCGGCGGCGCATTGAGCCGGATGACCATCTTTGCCCTCAACATCATGCCCTATATTTCAGCCTCCATCATCATGCAACTGATGACTGCTGTGTCACCACAACTCGATGCCCTGAAAAAAGAGGGTGAGATAGGGCGCAAGAAAATCAATCAATATACCCGCTATGGCACGGTTTTCCTTGCTGCAATACAGGCTTATGGTATTGCTGTAGGACTTGAAGGGATGAGTGGAGCCTCCGGCTCAGCCGTTCTCGAATCCGGTTATTTCTTCCGTCTAACTACGGTCATCACGCTGGTGGGTGGCACCATCTTCCTCATGTGGCTAGGTGAACAGATCACCCAGCGTGGCATCGGCAACGGCATTTCACTTATCATCTTTGCCGGCATCGTCGCCAACCTTCCCACGGCGCTAGCCAGCACTCTGGAGCTGGGCCGTACAGGGGCTATTTCTACCCTTCTTATCCTCGTGTTAATAGTTCTCGTGGCAGTCGTTATCGCCTTTATTGTTTTCATTGAACGTTCACAGCGGCGCATTGTGGTTCAGTATCCGAAACGCCAGGTGGGCAATAAAATGCTCGGTGGCGAGAGCACTCATCTCCCCCTAAAGCTCAACGTTTCTGGTGTAATACCCCCCATCTTCGCTAGCTCCCTGCTATTGCTTCCTATGACTGTGGCTGGGTTTAGCGCGGGGCAGGGGCCGGAATGGCTGACCACCTTTATGGCCTTTCTCGGCCGTGGTCAGCCGCTCTACATGTTTATTTACATCTCCCTCATCGTGTTTTTTGCCTTCTTTTATACGGCCATAGTCTTCAACCCCGTCGACACAGCCGACAATCTGAAGCGCAACGGCGGCTTTGTCCCCGGAATCCGTCCAGGTAAGAACACGGCGGATTATCTTGATTACGTCTTGACTAGACTCACTGTCGTTGGTGCCGCCTATCTAGCGACCGTTTGTATCCTTCCGGAGCTTCTGATCTCGCAATATTCCGTGCCCTTCTATTTCGGTGGCACCAGTCTCCTCATCGTCGTCACCGTCACCATGGATACGGTAACGCAAATACAGTCCCATCTTCTGGCCCATCAGTACGAGGGCCTGATAAAGAATGCAAAATTACGGCAAAGACGGCGATGAACCTGACTGTCCTTGGGCCGCCTGGTGCCGGCAAGGGCACACAGGCACAACGGATCAAAAAATCGTACGGTTTGGTGCAGCTCTCCACCGGTGACATGCTCCGGGACGCGGCTGCCTCGAAGACCAAGATTGGGAGGCAGGTCGGGCAACTTATCGATGCCGGGGAACTGGTTTCTGATTCCATTATGATTGAAATGATTTCAGAGCGAATCAGCCATGATGATTGCGCCAAAGGATTTATTCTCGATGGATTCCCCCGTACTAACTGTCAGGCCGTGGCGTTGGATATGATGCTTGAAGAAAAGGGTATGAAGCTGGACTACGTGATAGAAATCAGCATCGATGATGAGATAATCGTCGAGCGCATCATTGGCCGTCTCAACTGTGTCAAATGCGGTGCTGGCTACCACGATAAGTTCCATCCTCCTGCTGTCGAAGAGGTTTGCGACGACTGTGGCGGCACCGAGTTTGTCCGCCGCGCTGACGATAATGAAAAAGTTGTTCGCACCCGGCTTCAGGCTTATCATGCCCAGACCGCGCCCATACTGCCCTATTATCGGGAAAGAAACCGCCTGCGGCAGGTGGACGGTATGGCCTCTATCGACGAAGTGGAAAAACAGATAGCTGCGATTCTCGACGGAAGCAGAACGGCATGATTTGGCGCATTGACTTGCGGGGCAACTGCCCTATAATCGCCGCCTCCCGCTTCCTTGGGGCGGTTTGCGGCGTGTTCCGAACATGCAGAGACTATTGAGGAGCTGAGACGTGGCCCGTATTGCTGGCGTCAACATCCCTACCGGTAAGCGCGTGGAAGTTGCGTTGACCTACATTCACGGAATTGGCCGTACTAAAGCAGCCGAAATCATTAAAAAGGCCGGGGTTCCTTATGATCGCCGTGTCAACCAGTTGACCGACGACGAAGTGATCCATATCCGCGAGACCATCGACAAAGAATATATAGTCGAAGGAGACCTGCGGCGTGAGGTGGCCATGAACATCAAAAGGCTGATGGACCTTGGCTGCTACAAAGGTTTGCGCCACCGCAAAAGCCTCCCCGTGCGCGGCCAGAGGACTCACACCAATGCCCGCACTCGTAAGGGTAAGGCGCGTCCCATTGCCGGCAAGAAAAAAGCGGTGGTTTAGAGAACTATCATGGCAACACCAACCCGCGTGCGCCGCCGCGAGCGCAAGAACATTATTTCCGGCGTTGCACATGTAAACGCTACCTTCAACAACACCATCATTACCATTACTGATGCTCAAGGAAACACGGTTGCATGGTCGTCGGCCGGATCCCAAGGATTCAAGGGTTCGCGCAAGTCTACGCCTTATGCAGCACAGCTTGCCGCCGAAAATGCCGGAAAAAAGGCCCAGGAACACGGCGTGCAGACCTTGGAGGTTATGGTCAAAGGGCCGGGATCGGGCCGTGAATCAGCGCTTCGCGCATTGAGTTCCATTGGCTTTTCCATCACCTCAATAAAGGATGTAACGCCCATCCCCCATAACGGTTGCCGTCCGCCTAAACGTCGCAGGGTATAAGACTAGGGGCGTTCCCGGATACGCCTAAAAACTTGTTTTGCCGGCCTTATCCGCTGGCCATGAAATTGAAGCTGAACCTTTCATACGAGAGAGGCCGTTACCGTGATTCAGAAAAACTGGCAAGAACTTATCAGGCCGAATAGGCTGGATGTAGAGTCCAGCATTGATTCCACTCACGAGGCGACTATCATTGCCCAACCTCTGGAACGTGGATTTGGATTAACCTTGGGTAATGCGCTGCGGCGTGTTCTTCTGTCGTCACTTCATGGTGCGGCGGTGACGTCGGTGCAGATCAACAGCGTTCTTCATGAATTTTCTACCATTCCTGGTGTTATCGAGGATGTTACCGATATCGTCCTAAACATCAAATCTCTGGCTCTGCGCATGCACGGAGAAGGGCCAAAACACTTGCATCTGAAGGCTAAGGGTGCTTGTGAGCTGAAGGCCTCCATGATCGAGACCGGCCATGACGTGGATATTCTCAATCCCGATCTTCTCATTTGTACTCTTGATAAGAAAGCCACGATCGATATGGAATTAACTGTGTCCCATGGCAAGGGCTACGTGCCGGCGGTGCAGAACCGCCCCGAGGATTCTCCCATCGGCCTTATCCCCGTGGATTCCCTATTCAGTCCTGTGCGCAAGGTCTCCTACAGAGTAGAAAACGCCCGTGTGGGACAGGTTACGGACTACGATAAACTATCGCTGTATGTGGAAACCAACGGTGCTATTACGCCCGACGATGCCGTGGCCTTGGCGGCGCGCATTTTGCAGGACCAACTCCAACTCTTCATCAATTTTGAGGACCCGCGGATGGCTGCTGTGGAGGAGAAAGACGCCGAGCCGGGGTTCAACAAGAACCTTCTGCGCAAGGTGGACGAACTAGAACTCTCCGTGCGTTCGGCAAACTGCTTAAAGAACGACAACATCGTCTACATCGGTGACCTAGTGCAGAAGAGCGAATCTGACATGCTACGCACCCCCAACTTCGGGCGTAAGTCCTTGAATGAGATCAAGGATGTCCTTACCGTCATGGATCTTCAACTGGGAATGGAACTTGCTGACTGGCCGCCAGAAAACATTGAGGAGCTGGCCAAGAAACTGGAGGAGCCTTTCTAGACTCTGGAATTCTGGGGCCATGAGGGCCTCGACCTGCCGTACCCAGTCCATTTTCGGCTGCGGCGGCGGGGAAACACCACAGGCTTCGTGCGCGAGGCCATGAACGGATAAAGGAGAGACATCATGCGTCACGGTCTTAGCGGTCGTAAACTCAACCGCACCACCAGCCATCGCAAGGCTATGTTTGCTAACATGGCGGCATCGCTGATCGCCCATGAGCAGATCAAGACCACCCTACCCAAGGCCAAGGAACTGCGGCCCATTGTTGAAAAACTTATTACCCTGGGAAAGCGCGGTAACCTCCATGCTCGGCGCCAAGCTCTCTCCACTCTGCGTGACACCAAAGTAGTAGATAAGCTGTTCACCGCCATCGCTGAGCGCTACACCGAACGCCCTGGTGGTTATACTCGTGTGCTGCGCGCCGGATTCCGTTATGGCGACTCCGCGCCTATGGCCTATATCGAACTGGTTGACAGAGACCCCGAGATCAAGGGCGCCGAAGACAAGGCGCGCGCCGCCGAACAGGCGGCCGCCGAAGGCGAGACCGCGCCGCCGCCAGCCGAAGAGGTATAGCTCGCGGGGCCTGTGCGCCGTCTCCATATGTTGTGTGAAAGAGGTGGCCCTGACCCGTTCTGGGGCTGCCTCTTTTTTTTAAAGAAGTATAGAATATTGTCCCTGCTGGAAACGGCGACCCGGAGACGATAATGGGCTGGACCAAATCCTGCAAGATATTGATAAAAGGTGTTTTCTGTTCCCTGCTACTGCCAAGGCTGCTGGCTGCGGTTCTGTGCGCGCCAGCCGCACTGGCGGCGGGATGGGATGATCCCGATGCCCCTGCATCGCAATCCCCAGCGCGGGTTGTTCCCCGCAGTGGAGAGCAGACGCGTCTCTCCTTTGCGCCACTGGTCAAGGCCGCCACGCCCACCGTGGTCAACATCTATACCAGCAAGGTAGTGGCCCAACAGGGGCTCTCGCCGCTCTTCAATGATCCCATCTTCCGCCGTTTTTTCGGCAAGAATTTTCCCATTCCAGGTGCCCGGCGCGAGCGTATCCAGAATTCCCTGGGCTCCGGCGTGCTTGTGTCCGGTGACGGGCTTATCGTCACCAGCCACCACATCATTCAAGGCAGCGATCAGATCAAGGTGGTGCTGGCCGATAACCGGGAATTTGCGGCAAAAATCATCAGCCGCGACAAACGCACCGATCTCGCCGTGCTGCGCATAGATAACGGGGGTCAGGCTTTCGCTTCCCTGTCTCTGGGTGATTCTGATGAGCTCGAAGTGGGCGACCTGGTGCTGGCCATCGGCAATCCCTTCGGCGTCGGCCAGACCGTCACCAGCGGCATCGTCTCGGCCCTGGCCCGCACCACCGGCGGCATCAGTGACTACCAGTTTTTCATCCAAACTGACGCCGCTATCAATCCCGGTAACTCGGGCGGTGCGCTGGTGGATATGAAGGGCCGTCTGGTGGGTATCAATACTGCTATTTTCTCCAAGAGCGGCGGTTCCCACGGTATCGGCTTCGCCATTCCCGTCAACATGGTTAAGGCGGTGATCCATGGTGCCAAAACCGGCGGACCAATCGTCCGCCCCTGGTTCGGCGCCTCAGGCCAGGGAGTCACCTCGGACATCGCTGCCTCTTTTGGTCTCGCCCGTCCCGCAGGCGTACTCATCAATGCCGTGCGCAAAGACAGCCCGGCCTATCGCTCTGGGATTGTCGTGGGCGACGTGGTGACCAGCGTCGACGGCAGGGAAGTGGGCAACGTGGAATCTCTGCGCTTCCGCCTGGCCACCCTCTCGGTAGGAGGAGAGGCCGTATTCGGACTTGTACGCAAAGGAAAGACCCTGCAGGTGACTCTAGCCCTCGAAGCACCTCCTGAGAAACCGCTACGCAATGTCACCATCCTTACCGGTGCCCATCCCCTAAATGGGGCGGAAGTAGGAAACCTTTCCCCCGCCTTCAACAACGAGCTCGGCCTCGATGAATTAGCAGAAGGCGTGATTGTTCTCAATATTCAGCGTGGAACCCCGTCCCATCGCTTCAATTTTCAGTTCGGCGACATCATCATGCGTGTCACAGGCGCTAAAGTAGAGTCCGTCGCCCACCTTCGTAAACTTCTCAACGCGCCGATAACCAGCTTGAAAATCGCCGTCCTGCGCAAGGGCAAGGTTCTGACCCGGGAATTCAGACAATGAACACTCTGTTCGAATCCCAGGTGCCGCGTCCGCTGGCCGACCGCCTGCGGCCAGAAAGCCTGGACCGGGTAGTGGGCCAGGACCACCTGCTCGACGCCGACGGTCCCATCGGGCGCATGGCCGCTTCCGGGCGCATGGCCTCGGTCATCCTGTGGGGGCCGCCGGGCTCCGGCAAAACCACCATTGCACGGCTTCTGGCCGAGGTCAGCGACCTCCATTTCGAGCCCATGTCGGCGGTGTTTTCCGGCGTCGCCGATCTGCGCAAGATCTTCGACCAGGCCGCAAAGCGCCGCGACGCGGGGTACGGCACGTTGTTGTTTATTGACGAGGTACATCGTTTCAACTGCGCCCAACAGGACGGTTTCCTGCCCTATGTGGAAAACGGTACCGTGATTCTGATGGGAGCGACCACGGAAAATCCTTCCTTCGAGTTGAATTCGGCCCTGCTCTCGCGTTGTCAGGTTCTTGTCCTCAACCGTCTCGGCGACACCTCGCTGGAACTGCTGCTGGAGCGCGCGGAAGAATTGGAAGGCCGCTCCCTGCCCCTCGACGCCGCCTCCCGCGTTGCCCTGCGTGCCATGGCCGACGGCGACGGGCGCTATATCCTCAACCTGGCGGAAGAACTCTTCGCCCTACCTCCAGGATCAAACGGCAAGCCGCAGATCCTCGATACGGCGGCGCTGACGGCGGCGGTACAGCAACGCGCTCCCCTTTACGACAAGTCCCATGAAGGCCATTTCAACCTCATCTCGGCGCTGCACAAGTCCCTGCGCGGGTCCGACGCTGACGCCGCGCTTTATTGGCTGGCGCGCATGCTGGCCGGTGGGGAGGACCCCCACTATATCGCCCGGCGTCTGGTGCGGTTCGCCTCTGAGGATGTGGGGCTGGCCGATCCCCAGGCCCTGCCACTGGCGCTGGCAGCTTGGGATTCCTACGACCGTCTTGGCTCGCCCGAGGGCGAACTAGCCTTGGCCCAATGCGTCATTTATCTCGGTGCCGCACCTAAGTCCAACGCCGCCTATAAGGGCTTCAAGGCGGCCATGAAGGTGGCGCATGAGACCGGCTCGCTGATGCCGCCAAAGCATATTCTCAACGCCCCCACGTGGTTGATGAAAGATCTCGATTACGGCAAGGATTACACCTATGACCACGACACGCCGGAGGGTTTCTCCGGCCAGGACTATTTCCCCGACGGCATGGCACGTCAGGAATTCTACCACCCCCGGGACCGAGGGTTTGAACGTGATCTGCACAAACGTCTCGATTACTGGAACGTCCTGCGCGAACAGGCGAAGAAAGAACAAGAAAAATCATGAACATGATCTTCGCCATCGCCGTGGGCTCGGTAGTATTGGCCGGGGCCGCCCTGCGCGCGTTGCTGTGACCGCCCCCCGGATAAGTGTCGCCAAGACGGGCGTACGAACTCTTACCGTCAACGACGGCGAGGATGGGCTGCGCCTCGACCGCTGGTTCCACCGCCATTTCCCTGGCCTCTCCCACGGACGCCTCGAAAAACTGCTGCGCACCGGACAGGTGCGCGTGGACGGCGGCCGGGTCAAGGCGGGCGCGCGCCTATCTCCGGGCCAGAGCGTGCGGGTGCCGCCGCTCGGCGCTGAGGCTGTGCACCAAAAACCGCCACCGCCGCCGGTGGATAAATTCGAAGCCAAGGAGCTACAAACCCTGGTGCTGCACCGCGACCGCCACGTTCTCGCGCTCAACAAGCCACCCGGCCTCGCTGTTCAAGGTGGCAGCAAGGTGGCACGCCACCTTGATAGCATGCTCGATGCGCTTAAATTTGGCGCAAAGGAACGGCCACGTCTAGTACACCGTCTCGACAGGGATACCTCTGGCGTTTTGCTGCTGGGGCGCAGCGCCGCAAGTACCGCCAGACTGGCCGCTGCTTTCCGCGGCCACGAGGTGCGCAAGATCTACTGGGCGCTGGTGGTGGGGACGCCGTGCCCTCGTGATGGGCACATTGACCTGGCACTGTCAAAACTGCCACATGGCGGTGGTGAGCGTATGAAGGTTGACCCTAAGTCTGGGAAATTGGCTGCCACCCTTTACGCCACTGTGGGAACGGCAGGACAGCGCGCAGCTTGGTTGGCGCTGATGCCGCTCACCGGACGCACCCATCAGCTGCGGGTTCATATGGCTGAACTGGGAACGCCGATTCATGGAGACGGCAAATACGGGGGCCGAGCCGCCTTCCTTGAGAGGGGGAGGATTTCGCATAACCTCCACCTGCACGCTCGCTCCCTCACATTGCCCAATCCTGCCGGAGGTATGCTCGCCCTTACCGCGTCGCTGCCCTCCCATATAGCACACAACTGGCATCTCTTCGGATTTGACCCCGACGATGACGGAGATCCCTTCGGGGACGTAGAGGTTTAACCGCACTACATCTTCCCCTCATTTCTAGCGTTTCTTCAACCACTCGCGGATAAGTCTACGCGCGTTTTTAAGTTGAGTAGGGGTCATTTTTTTCTCAATTAAATCTCGATTACTCCTCGCTCCGTAATTCCCCTGCAAGGCAGCAAGATTCAGCCACATATAAGCACGAGTATAATCTTGTGGGACTCCCTGTCCTTTCACATGCATCAGACCCAAATTGTACTGGGCAGAGGTATTTCCTTGTTCTGCAGCAAGTTTGTACCATTGGACGGCGACCTTGCTGTTTTGAGGAACGCCTAGTCCTTTGTCATACATCCGACCAAGAGTGAACTGAGCACTGGTGTGTCCCTGTCCTGCAGCAAGTTTGTACCATGTGACGGCAGTCTTGTTGTCTTGGGGAACACCTAGTCCGATATTGTACATCCAACCCAGACTGAACTGAGCAAGAGCATGCCCATGTTCTGCAGCAAGGGTAAACCACTTGCCAGCAGTCTTGCTGTTTTGGGGAACGCCCAGTCCTCTGCTATACATCCGACCTAGATTGTAATGAGCATTGGCATTTCCTTGTTCTGAAGCAAAGGTGAACCACTTGAGGGCGGTCTTGTAGTCCTGTGAAACACCAACCCCATCTCTATACATTACACCCAGATTGTACTGGGCATTGACATCTCCCTGTTCTGCAAGAGGTTTCCACTCCTTCAATGCAGTTGCATAGTCGCCTCGTAAGTAAGCACTAGCCCCATTCTGGAAGTCAGCAGAAGATGCTGGGCTCCCAACCAACGAGGATAAGAGGAAAAAGAGAAGGGCGAGTGATTGTTTCATAGGTAAAGCGTGACCCATGATGTGACTGGAGGTCAAAGGAAAAGCTCCATTAGCGCCGCTACTTATGTGCTTGAGACTTGTCTTTCAGACTGCGGGCTGCTTTGTTGTGGGTCCGAGAATGGGCTGAGTAGGTATAACTAAGATAACGAAAACATCCACAAAATTTAAAAAAATCCTCATCGCCCATCACAGTGGAATCACCTGCCGCGTCATCCGTACGGATAAGGCCAAGGGCGTCGAAACTGCGGCTGTATAATTCGAGGCTGGCCCTCCATCGAAGCCGAATCCGGCGACGGGGTAGAGGTATACCAGAGTATCCTCACTTTCGAGTGGCTTTCAGGAGGTAAGGAGCGTGAGCGAGACTCATTACATAACCTTGCGGGTATGCATTACGGGCCGTGTTCAGGGCGTGTGTTACCGTGCTTGGACCGAAGAGCAAGCCACAGCGCTGGGGCTTAACGGATGGGTACGCAACCACCATGACGGCAGCGTAGAGGCCATCTTTTCAGGTCTCGAACGCCGAGTTGAGGACATGATCACTGCCTGTTACCAAGGCCCACCGTCGGCCCAGGTGGATGGTGTTGAACGTCACGCCTTCAGCGAAGAGGTGGCTCCCGGTTTCCACACTATGCCCACAGTATAGAACGGAACGTACGTAGGGAGTCGCGGGAACATGGCATCTCTTTCCGGGACCTGTAAGGGTTGTCCTCGGCTCGTGATTCTGCTATCCCCGGCACCTCCAGGTGACATTCCTTTCAAGGAGCTTTCAAGCGGTCGTGGCGGAATTGGTAGACGCGCAACGTTGAGGTCGTTGTGGGATAACATCCCGTGGAAGTTCGAGTCTTCTCGACCGCACCAATCTTTCAAGGCCCGCTATTCTTTTGCGCGGGTTTTATCGTATGGAGGGGTTGGAATCAGGGCCTCTCCGCTCTTGAGGATATGAGGCGAAAAGTGCAGCACTATGACTGAGCGCGAAACCCATAATCCTGACGACACGCTAGACACCGAGGGAATTCCCTGGCTCAAGCCAGAGCTTGTTACCCGCGTGGTAGAGGCGCTGGAATCTGGAGATCATTCTTTGGTGCGCTCCCTAGTCTCGCCGTTGGGTAGCGCCGACATAGCCGATCTGTTGGAGCCCCTGCGCGCTGACCAGCGCGAGGTGCTGGTGGAATTGCTACGCCCCGATTTTGATCCGGAAATCCTAGCAGAGCTTGACGAAACCGTGCGTGAGCAGGTTGTAGAACAAATGGGGGCCGAAGAAGTGGCCGCCGCCATCACCGAGCTCGATTCTGATGATGCTGTAGAGATTATCGAGGATCTCGAGGAAAAAGTTCAGCAGGAGGTTCTTGAGGAAATCCCTGAGGAAGACCGCGCCATCCTTGAGGACAGTCTCTCCTATCCAGAGGAAAGCGCCGGGCGTATTATGCAGCGCGAGCTAGTGGCCGTACCCACCCACTGGACGGTGGGCGAGATAATCGATTTACTGCGTTCCGACGAAGATCTGCCAGACGATTTCTACGACCTCTTCATCGTCGATTCCCGCCATCACCCAGTGGGCAGCGTACCCTTAAGCCGCGTGCTGCGTTCTAAGCGTGAGGAAACAGTGGAGGAGATCATGGACCCGTCACAGAAAGCGGTCTCCGCGCTCATGGATCAGGAGGAGGTGGCCTTTCTCTTTCGACGCCATGATCTCATTTCCGCTCCGGTGGTGAATACCGATAACCGTCTTGTGGGCGTCATTACTATTGACGATGTGGTGGATGTGATCGACGAAGAGGCGGGAGAGGACATCTTGCGTCTGGGTGGCGTGGCGGAAGAGGATTTCTACGGTGCTGTAGTGAATACTACGCGGCGAAGGTTTACATGGTTGTTGGTTAACCTTCTCACCGCCTTTCTCGCTTCTCTGGTGATCTTCCAGTTTGAGGACACCATCGCCAGGTTTGTGGCGCTGGCTGTTCTCATGCCCATCGTCGCTTCCATGGGCGGTAATGCGGGCACCCAGACTCTGACGGTGGCTGTGCGCGCTCTGGCCATGAAGGAACTAACTCGCACCAATGCCTTACGTGCGGTGGGCAAGGAACTTCTGGTTAACGGCGCCAACGGTGTTTTCTTTGCCGTCATCACCGGCCTGGCTGCAGCTTGGTGGTTCGATGACCCACGCATGGGCGCCATCATAGCTGCCGCCATGATCATCAATCTGGTGATCGCCGGATTTGCCGGAACTGCTATCCCCTTGGGACTGACCCGTCTCGGCGTGGATCCGGCTATCGCCTCTGGTACCTTCGTCACCACCGTCACAGATGTAGTAGGTTTCCTGGCTTTCCTCGGCCTTGCCGCCCTATTCTTAGTCTAGGCCCCTAGGGCATAGGCGGCATGCCTCTGGCCTTCCTCTGACGAGACCACCATATCCACCACCGAACCGATCAGAGCCTTGGGTTTGATTTACAGATTGGCAACGCGCTCCCCTCGACTATAGGTGAGTATGCGGACCTCCGAACGTGTAGTTTGCTGCTTGTGTCATTTCCAGAAAGACGGGCCAAGTCTGATCGGGATAAAAGCGGTGCCCGTCCGGCCCGGATACGGCGCGGAGCATCTCTACCGCCCCCAGTATGCCGTAAATGTCTTTGGCGGAGACCACTGTCTCTGCAACGCTGGAAAAAGGGTAGAGATGATCTCTAACGCCAGAAACCGCTAGCAGTGGACGTGGCGCACAGAGACGTAAAATATCATCATTTTCCAGCCATTTCAGGATTCCCGGAATCACAGCGTCGGCACAGCCCCCGCGCTTGCCGATAGTTTTGCGATACGCGCCAATACAGCCACTGGCTATGACGCCACCGATACGGAGGTCAAGCGCCGCTGCGTAAAGGCCGGTCTCGCCGCCTGCTGAATTGCCCATTACATGGATGTGCGTCGGGTCGAGGCCAAGACCATTCCCCTCGGCCTGCAGCCAGTCAATGACGGTGGAAACGTCGGAAACCCGCTCGCCAAGAAGCGTGTGGCCAAGTAGGAGGGCGTGCCTGACGGCGGCGGAACAGGGATGGGCGGCGCACCGGGGAAGCAATTGCTCCCGCCGCTCGCCGAAACAGGACTGTTCGATACAAACCGCTCCGTAGCCTTGACGCATTGCTTGAAGGGCGTAGTCTGCGCCTACGACAAGTTTGTTGGGATCGTCTGGCATGCGCTCCTCTGCCCAGGATAAATGGGCACCGGAATTGTGTCCGTGCAGGCATAACATTACCGGTAAGGGGGCATTCCTGGCGGCTGGCAGGATAACGGTGACGGGAATACTTACGCTTCCAGCGACTAGGTAGTAGCAATGCCCTTTAATCCCGCCGGGAATGTGAACGTCACGCGATTCCACCACCAATGGTGGCGTTTGCGTCCTTTCATAACCTAAAAGTTCCGTCAGTTTATCTCGCGCCTTGTTCTGCCACTCCACGGCATCGGCGATCCCTGCCCGATTCCAAGAAAGGAGCAGAGGTGCTTCTTCATAGGCATTGAGATGGGCGTGGCTGGGGCTGAGGTCCATACCTCCGGGAGGACGTGGATAGGGGTCGAAGCGGCCGGTGAAGAAAATGGCCCATCGCCGAGCCAACGCCAGACGGTAGGCTTTCATACGCGCGGCTAGAGAGCAACTTATCATAAGGATCGCTGCGTTATTTCTTGGGTTTATTCCCGGGAAGAGGGTGCAAAAGAAAAGCAGGTAAGTCCTCGCCCATTCCGATAGGTTCGGCACTTTTCTTCCTAGGGCGTTTGGCTTCGGATGTAGCCTGGCCTGGAGTATGGGACGTGCTTTTATCCCTTCCACGGGCCGGTTTGTCTTTGTGGCTGGTTCCTCCCCCCTTGTTCGGCTTGCGGGAACGGGAGCGGCGTCTTGGCTTCTGGCGGGATGGTTCTGCGGCTGCTACCTTTCTCTCCGGAGAGATACTTTTGACCCCAGTGATTGCTATGGAGGCAATTTCCTTCCCCAGAAGGCGGACAATGGCATCCATGTATTCTCCGTCTTCTGGGGTTACCAGGGTAAAGGCCCGTCCTTTACGTCCGGCGCGCCCTGTTCTCCCTATACGATGCACATACTCTTCCGCGTTTGTGGGTACATCGTAATTGAAAACGTGGGAGACATTGGTCACGTCGAGGCCTCGGGAGGCCACGTCGCTGGCCACTAGAAGAGTGATGTTGTTGTTACGGAAATCTTCTAGGGTTTGCGTGCGTAAATGCTGATCCATATCGCCATGGAGCGGCGAGGCGTGCATACCGTGATCGTTCAGGTCCTTCACCAGGGCGGAGATATCCCGCTTGCGATTGCAAAAAATAATGGCCTGTAACACCTCTTCGTTGCTGATCAAAGCGCGTAAGCTAGCGCGTTTGCTTCGCGAAGACACTGTGGAAACGAAATGGGAAACGGTCACAGCGGCGGTGGCGGGGGGGTCGACGCTGATCTCCTCGGGGTTTGTCAGAAACATATCGGCGAGCCTGCGGATTTCAGGTGGCATGGTGGCCGCAAAGAACATGGTCTGGCGGATTTTCGGCAGTAAGGAGACGATGCGCTCCACGTCGGGGATAAAACCCATATCGAGCATACGGTCAGCCTCATCAATGACCAGAACCTTGACGTCGGAGAGCAGGATGTCTCCGCGCTCAAAAAGGTCAATAAGCCGCCCCGGCGTGGCAATCAGCACGTCTACCCCGCGCGCTAGGGCGCGCTGCTGGTTGGTGAATGAGGTGCCGCCGATAAGAAGTGCTTTGGTAAGATTGTGGTTCTTGCCGTAGGTTTCGAAGCTCTCTGAGACTTGGGCTGCCAGTTCGCGTGTAGGTTCTAGGATTAGCGAACGTGGCATGCGGGCTCGCGCTCGGCCTGCAGCTAATATTTCGATCATGGGCAAGGTAAATCCGGCGGTCTTGCCGGTGCCGGTCTGGGCACAGCCAAGAATATCGCGGCCCTTCAGCGCCACGGGGATGGCCTTGGCTTGGATCGGGGTGGGCTCGTTATAGCCGGCTTCTTCGATGGCGAGAAGGATGTCGGGGCCAAGCCCCAGTTCAGAAAAACTCATTTAATTTCATCAATCGGGAAGACACAGTACTGTGCCGTAGGAGCATTTTTCTCAGTTTCTTCACTGCGGCTGGTTTGAGAATACGCTGGGGAAAAGCAGAATACGACGCTGGGGCGGAGTGTAGGTATTAAACGACAGCTGTCAATCGCTTCCGTAGCCATGCAGAAAACGTGGCTCTTGGCGCGCAGCCCGTCATTGGCTACCGTCTTAGTGACCACCTCCGGTAGGTATGGGTGGACTTGAAAGTAAAAATGGAGGCGTGTGGTGTTAATCGAGGTGGAATGTTCTTGTCTTCTAGTCATCGATATCCAGAAAAAACTGCTAGAAGTCATACAGGATGGTGATGCCATTCCCCGTAATGCAGGCGTTCTGATGCGTGCTGCCGGACGTCTGGATGTGCCTATCTTGACCTCCGAACAGTATCCCCAAGGGCTGGGCGCCACGGTGGATGACATTAAAAAGAATTTCCCGACTACTTCCGATTTAGCTTTGACTAAAATGACGTTTTCTTGCGTCGCCGATCGAGACTATATGGACCGTTTTCTGTCGTTGAAACGAAAACATGTGGTGATTACCGGAATCGAGGCCCATGTTTGTGTGTTGCAGACGGCGCTGCAACTCAACGACAAGGGCTATCACTGTTTCGTGGTAGCTGACGCCGTGGCTTCCCGCACGCCGCAGAATCGCATGCTGGCGTTGGAACGTATGAGTAACAATGGTTGCGAGATCGTAACCACGGAAATGGTGCTTTTTGAATGGTTGCGCCAAGCCGGCACCGACGAATTCAAGGAGCTGAGCAAACTGGTGAGTTAAGGTATACGGTCTAGGTGAGGATTTAAACGTCAAGATTGGCTGCTAGCCGGGCATTTTCCTGGATGAAGGCTAATCGCGATTCTGGCTTGCGACCCATGAGTTTTTCCACCAGGTCGGCGGTCTTCTTCGACTTCCGCTTCTGATTGCGGTCGCTAGGGTCAGGGATAGTGACCTTGATGAGGCTTCGTTCCCCCGGATCCATAGTGGTTTTCTTCAACTGACGGGCTGGCATCTCGCCAAGCCCTTTGAAGCGGCTGATATCTACCTTACCGCAGCCGGGAAATTCCTTCTTTAGAAGCTTGTCACGATGAGCGTCGTCGCGGGCATAGGCGCTTTTGTCCCCCCGACTCAGCCGGTAGAGAGGAGGCAGTGCAAGGTAGAGATGGCCGTCAGCAATCAGGTCGGGCATTTCGCAGTAGAAAAAGGTCATCAGTAGCGAAGCGATATGGGCACCATCCACATCGGCGTCGGTCATTATGATGACGCGCTCATAGCGCAGCTTGGCCTCATCATAACCGCTGCCGCTGCCGCATCCTAAGGCCAGCAGCAGGTCGGCGATCTCTTGGTTAGCATGCACCTTGTCGCGGGTGGCGGTGGCAACGTTTAATATCTTACCGCGCAGTGGTAGCACCGCCTGGGTGTCGCGGGTGCGGGCCTGCTTGGCAGAACCACCGGCGGAATCCCCCTCCACTAGAAACAGCTCTGTTCCCGCGGCGTCGCGCCGGGTACAGTCGGCAAGCTTACCTGGAAGGCGCAGCTTGCGGGTGGCGGTCTTGCGCAGCATGGCCTTATCTTGGCGTCGGCGCTGGCGGTCTTCTGTGCGTTCGATAACATGATCCAGCAGCATGATTGCACCTTCCGCGTCTTCGGAAAGCCAGTGCTCGAAATGGTCTTTCACCGACACCTCGATAAGGCGTGCGGCCTCCGGCATAGAGAGTTTTTCCTTGGTTTGTCCATGGAACTGAGGTTCTGGGATGAACAGCGATAACAGTAGGCAGGAGCCATCCATGATGTCGTCGGCGGTAATGCGCGCGGCTTTTTTGTTGCCTATGCGCCCGCCATGGGCTTTCAGTCCCTTGATTAGAGCCGTGCGCAGGCCGGATTCGTGGCTACCCCCTTGGGGCGTGGGCACTGTGTTGCAATAGGAGTTGAGAAAAGCGTGGCCGTTATCCTCGTTTGCCGCCAGCCAATCCACAGCCCATTCGACGCGTCCTTGCCGGTCGGGCAGGCCAGCCTCACCGTGAAAAGGAGCGGGCGTCACCGTGATACGGCCCTTGGTAGTGGTGGTGAGGTAATCCCTCAGCCCGTCGGGAAAATGCAGCGCTGCTTGGGACGGCACCGCGGCTCCGTTGTCGGCCTTGGCAGTTTCCGTGTCGAGTAGGCTTTTGTCGCAGGACCAGTGGATTTCTACCCCACGATAGAGATAGGCCTTTGAGCGGGCCATGCGGTAGAGCCGTTCGACGCGGAACCGGGTCTTTTTGCCGAAGATATCCGGATCGGGATGGAAGCACACCCGCGTGCCGCGCCGGTTCTTAGCCGGACCGCATGCTTTCAGTTTTCCCTTGGGCTTGCCGCGGCTGTAATCCTGAGTCCACAGCTTTTTATCACGGGCCACCTCCACGGTCAGGGTATCACACAGGGCGTTGACCACCGAGATACCGACGCCGTTGAGCCCGCCTGCCGTGTGGTAGACCTTGTTGTTGAATTTGCCACCCGCATGCAGCGTAGTAAGAGTTACTTCCAGTGCCGACTTGCTCTTGAATTTGGGATGGGGATCCACGGGGATTCCTCGGCCATTATCGGTGACGGTGACGGTGCCATCGGCGGCGAGGTTGATATCAATATGGCTGGCTTGGCCTGCCATCGCCTCATCCATGGCATTATCCAGCACTTCCGCCGCTAGGTTATGTAGGGCGTTTTCGTCGGTGCCGCCCACATACATGCCCGGCCGCCGACGTACCGGTTCCAGCCCTTCAAGAACCTCGATGTCTTTCGCAGTATAGGCGGTTTTCCCGACCGCCTTTCGCTCCACAGCCTCGAACAAATCAGCCATAGTTGGCATTATAGGAATCGGATTCGTGATGGCGCAAGCATCATGCTGTGCTTCGCTAAAAGAAAACTGCTATATCTTGTAGAAAACTGCTCTATTTGGTCTTGTCTATGAAGACTCTGTTTTAACGACTTTGAGGGGAAAAGGGGCGTCTTTGACGCAAGGGCACAACCGTGACGTCTGTTTCCACCAACTTGCGGAGAGGCTGTTAGAAGAGCATATAAGTAACTCCTGCAGAGCTCTCGCCAGAAGACGAAACCACAGAACAATCATGGCTGAAGCACCCAATACGATGTTTCCTCTGATTCGCCATCTTTCGGTGCGATTGACGCCGTTGCTGGCGCGGCTTCCTTTTTCTGCGAACCAGATCACCCTAGCTTATTTGCTGCTAGGGTTGGGCTGCGCCTGGGCCGTTATGCATGAGGGTGCTGCTATGGCTGTAACCAGCGGAGTAATGCTGGTTTTATGTTATCTACTGGACAACTGCGATGGTGAGATCGCGCGTCTGAAGGGACAATGCACTACCCTCGGTGCCTTCTTCGATACCTTCGTGGACTGGATTGTACATGCTGCCTTCTTCGCAGCTTTGGGCCTGGGTGCGGCCGCTACCTCTGGAGATGATCTGTGGGTATGGCTGGGAGGCACTGCCGCCATGGGAAGCACCATAAACTACGTTATCAGGTTTATGTATGACTGGCGTCTGCATCGGGCGGGGGCAAAGGCTCGAGATTTCGACTGTGATTTCACCGGTCGCGCTGTGGCGACACCCTCGCGGCGGCCCGAAGGCTGGCGCCAGTGGGTAGTTTTTTGCTTCCGTGAACTCTGCCGCGCCGATTTCTGCTTCATCGTGCTGGGTCTGGCCTTTTTTAACGCGCTGTGGCTGCTCTTACCTCTTTGTGCGGTAGGTGCGCAGGTGTATTGGATGACCCAGCTTGTGCGGGGCGCTCGAGATTACCATGTTTGAGGTTCTACACGCCTTGTGGCTGCTGCTTGGCACAGGAAGTGCGTCTCAAAATTAACATTTTCTACTGTACAGATTCTCAGCTTTTTAAAATCTGTCTAGCCGTGCGCTAACGCGATATTTTAGAGTGGAAAAATGGCTGGTTAAACTGGCTGGGGGACAGGGATTCGAACCCCGATAACCAGAGTCAGAGTCTGGTGTCTTACCGTTAGACGATCCCCCATCACATGAGGTGGCATGTGAGCTTCTATCACAACCATGATCACCAGCGAAGGATAAATGCGCCTCTTCGAGATGCGAGTAATCTAGTCTAACATGCGCTACTTTGGGGCAAGTGGGAAAGTGGTGGTGGCAGTCAGATCGGGATTACAGAGCACGCGGGGACGCGCAGTTGAAAGGCATCGGAAACCTGCTTTCGCAGCATTGGGTCTCGGCGCTAATAATTGCTGTTGCGTCGCTGCCGGTCAGGCCGTGAGGCCGGGCTTATGAGATCTAGAAGCGGTAAATCTAAAAGCCAGAAGAAATCCGGAAGGCGTGGATGGACAGTAAGGGTTAAAACCGCGCATGGCCGCAAGGATGCGTCTACCCGCTGGCTCCAGCGCCAGATCAACGACCCTTACGTGGCGGCCGCCCAGGCCGAGGGTTACCGCTCCCGCGCCGCCTTTAAGCTGGCCCAGATAGACGATAAATTTCATATTCTCAAACCAGGCCTTCAGGTTGTAGATCTCGGCGCCACGCCCGGCAGTTGGGCCCAGGTTGCAGTGGAAAGAGTAGGGGAGGGCCATGTTCTAGCTGTAGACCGGCAGGCTATGGAGCCCCTCGCTGGAGCTTGTTTCCTGCAATGTGACTTGACCGCAGAAGGTGCAGTTGCGCGCATTCTTGATGCTTTGAACGGCTCGGCCCACGTAGTACTGAACGACATGTCGCCGGCCGTTACCGGGCATGCCGCCACCGATCACCTGCGTATTGTGGAGCTATGTGAAATTGCGCTGGTGCTGGCCGAGAACCTTCTGATGCCGGGCGGGATTTTTGTAGCCAAGGTCTTCCAGGGTGGGGCACAGGGCAACCTCTTGGCCTCCCTGAGGCATGGCTTCCGCACGGTCAGGCATTTTAAGCCTCCCGCCAGCCGCAAGGAATCGGTAGAAACCTACGTGGTGGCGATGGACTATCGAGGCAAGCGGGGACAAGATGAGGGAAGTAAAGGTCACCTGCCGGTGAAAAATAAGTGAATGCATCCCCCTTCGCGATCCTTGGCTTTCTCTCCGCGATGTGTATGATGTCGCGCCATCCTACCTCGGAGGTGGCATGAGGATCGAGGAAGCCCTCACTTTTGACGACGTACTGCTGGTTCCTGCCGCGTCCTCCATCCTGCCCGCTGATGCCGATACCAGTACGCGTCTGACTCGCGAGATTGAACTCGGCATTCCGCTCATTTCCTCAGCCATGGATACGGTCACTGAAAGTGCGCTGGCCATCGCCATGGCTCAGCTCGGCGGGCTGGGTGTTGTTCACAAGAATTTGGATGTTCAGGGGCAGGCTGATGAAGTTCGGAAGGTCAAGAAGTTCGAATCCGGCATTGTCGTCAATCCCGTGACCATCGACGCCCACCAGCCTCTGGCAGACGCGCTCCAATTGATGGCCGATCATGGAATTTCCGGCATTCCCGTGTTGGATGGCGAGGGTGGAAAACTAGTGGGGATCATCACTAACCGGGACGTGCGTTTTGCCAGCAACACTACCCAGCCGGTGAGCGAACTTATGACTCACGAAAATCTTATTACTGTAACCGAAGATGTAGGCCGCGAAGAGGCTAAAAAACTCCTCCACCAACACCGCATAGAGAAACTCTTAGTGGTGGACGGGGATTACCGCTGTACTGGGTTGATCACGGTGAAGGATATCGAAAAGTCTCAGCGCTATCCTAATGCTTGCAAGGATGAAAAAGGTCGCCTGCGGGTGGCGGCCGCCACAGGGGTCGGTGCTGACGGAATCGCCCGCGCCGGGGCGATTGTGGAAGCCGGGGTAGACGTGGTGGTGGTGGATACCGCCCACGGCCATTCGAAAGATGTTCTGGAAACCCTGCGCGGCATCAAGAAACAAAGCAATTACGCTCAGGTGATGGCCGGCAATATTGCCACCTCCGAGGCCGCCGACGCCCTGATCGAGGCCGGCGCCGATGCAGTAAAGGTGGGAATTGGGCCTGGTTCCATATGCACCACGCGGATTGTGGCCGGTGTGGGCGTGCCGCAGTTGGCGGCTATCATGGACGTGGCCGAATCCTGCCGCAAGGCAGGAGTGCCCATGATCGCTGATGGCGGCATCAAGTTTTCCGGCGATCTCGCCAAGGCCATCGCCGCTGGCACTGACTGCGCTATGATTGGCTCCCTGCTGGCCGGCACCGAGGAAAGCCCTGGCGAGGTGTTTCTCTACAAGGGCCGGTCCTACAAGCCCTACCGTGGTATGGGATCGGTGGGTGCCATGGCCAGTGGGTCGGCGGACCGTTACTTTCAGGAGGAAGTCTCCGACGACCTCAAGCTGGTGCCTGAAGGCGTGGAAGGACGTGTCCCTTATAAAGGGGCGGTAGCCAATGTGATACACCAGCTTGTGGGCGGTCTACGTGCTGCCATGGGCTATACGGGCAACGCCACCATCGCCGACATGCAAAGCAATTGCCAATTTCTCAAGATCACCAGCGCCGGCCTTTCCGAAAGCCATGTCCATGACGTGGCCATCACCCGTGAGGTTCCCAATTACCTCCCGGATCGATGATCCCGTCTTTTTGCCTCCATCCGGGGCTGTGCTAGCCCATAGGTGGGCCATGACCACGGGAATGGTCCTTTTATGAGCGAGCGTATTCTCATCCTCGATTTCGGGTCACAGGTGACCCAGCTGATCGCCCGGAGGGTACGGGAAAGCGGCGTTTATTGTGAAATCCATCCTTGTACCATTAATGATAAGGCGATCACGGCTTTCAAGCCCGCGGCGGTGATTCTCTCCGGCGGTCCGTCCTCAGTAACGGAAATACACACGCCCCGCGCCCCGGAATTGGTGTTCACGCTGGGGGTTCCGGTCTTGGGGATTTGCTACGGTCAGCAGACCATGTGCGCCCAGCTTGGCGGAGGAGTGACAAGCTCTGAGCATCGCGAGTTTGGTCATGCCACGCTGAAGGTGACTGACGACTGCATCCTGTTCGAGGGCACTTGGAAAAAGGGCGGGAAAGCACAGGTATGGATGAGCCATGGCGACCACGTGGGGCAGCTTCCTGAAGGATTCCGTGTTGTGGGAGTCAGCGACGGCGCGCCCTTCGCCGCCATTGCCGATGATGAGCGCCGTTTCTACGGGGTTCAGTTCCATCCCGAGGTGGTGCACACGCCCCACGGTGCGGCGCTGATTCGGAATTTCACCCATCACGTGGCTGGGTGTTCCGATGAATGGACCATGGCCGCCTTCCGCCACAGCGCTATTGAGCGGGTGTGTCAACAGATAGGCGATGGGCGTGTGGTCTGCGGTCTTTCCGGTGGCGTGGACTCTTCCGTGGTTGCGGTTCTGCTGCACGAGGCTATCGGCGACCAACTGACCTGCGTGTTCGTGGATACTGGGCTCCTTCGCAAAGGCGAAGCCGAACAGGTGGTGGACCTGTTCCGGGACCACTACAATATCCCTCTCGTCCACCGTGACGCCTCAGATCTATTTCTAGAAAAGCTAGCCGGTATTACCGACCCGGAGGAAAAACGCAAGACTATTGGCGCCATTTTTATCAACGTCTTCGAGGAGGAAGCAAAAAAAACGGACGCCGAATTTCTGGCCCAGGGCACGCTCTATCCCGATGTGATCGAATCCATCTCTTTTACCGGCGGGCCGTCGGCCACAATCAAATCACACCACAATGT